>JAAYOP010000020.1 GCA_012520295.1 Clostridiales bacterium
CTTTTTGTGCTATTCTTTTCATAGAAGCTATCCCTTTCTGTGATTGGTTTGTTAGCACTTACCATTTTACCACAGTTAGGGGTCAGCTTCTTCTTTTTTTAGACCATATCATTGTACACTATACACGCTTTCAAGAGCGGCAGCGGCAAATATGGTACCTTTTTCCTAAACTCTTCCGGCTGCCCACAAGATAAAAATTGTCAATGATTTTTTATTTGTTTATAACTAATTTTTTTGCTTCAAGGGAAAGCTAGTTATGACTTTGTATACGGGCTTATAGTTCTAAAAACCTGTTTAGCCGGTATACAGGAAATGGAGGTTTTTATGAAAAAAGTATTATCACTGCTTCTGATTATCACACTTATCTGCTCATTCTGTGCGGCCTTTGCCGCCACTGCCTATGCCGTGTCTGAACAAGATGGCTGTACCCAGTGCTTTTTAAAGCCGAAAGAAAAAAAGCCTGATGCTTCGACAAAGCCCGGTGCCGTGCCCCAGGTCACCGAAAAGCCGGAAGCAAAAGGGGACCCCAACGCAAATCAGCCTAACACAGGACGCTCCAATCAGCCCAATACCAATCTGCCCGACACAGGACGCTCCAACCGGCCCAATGCCAATTTGCCAGGGGAAACCATGCCTGAAAGCAATCGACCGAAACCGGAAAAGCCAAAAGAAAATCCCATGAATACGCTGCAGAAAAGATTTGACGCCCTTTCCGACCAACAGCGTAGTGAGGTATATAAGATTACAGACGAGCTTAATAATAAATTCATTGATCTCACCGAAAAATACAGGGAAATCGGTCTGCTGAGCAAGCAGGAATCCGAGCAGATAACAGGTATTCTGAAAAACGGATATGCAATGGCAAAAGCCAGCGGCCGTGTTATATTTGCTCTGCCCCCGCTCCGCTGATGCTTAGATATATTAATAATACCGCCGCCACCTGGCCTTTTGAGAAACGCTGCAGTCTGCATAAAAGGGTTCGGCACAATACTTCCACAGGGGATTTTTATGCTTTGAAATCCCCTTACATACTTTGGCGTGTATCGCCGTTTTTTTAATTTTGCAAGCCAGAAAACAGGCTTTAATCCGGCCATGTTTTTTTTTGCATTATTATCTTGAATATGATAGAATATTATTGCAATTCCACCGGTTTTTAAGGCTTTTTGTAGCTTTGCGATACATAATAAAAAGAATAATAACGGAGAGTGTAATAATGGCCATGCGGGACACTGAAATCAAGATTTTTACAGGGAATTCAAATCCCCTCCTTGCCGAAAACATATGTAAAGAGATTGGGATTAAGCTGGGAGCTTCTAAAGTAACCTCCTTTTCCGACGGGGAGTGCTCCATTTCTATCTATGATACGGTAAGGGGATGTGATGTTTTTGTGATTCAATCCACCTGTAAGCCGGTAAACGACAATATGATGGAGCTTCTTATCCTAATAGACGCATTCAAAAGGGCGTCAGCAGGGCGGATTACTGCCGTCATTCCCTATTTTGGATACGCCAGGCAGGACAGGAAGACCAAACCCAGGGACCCCATCTCTGCCAAGCTGGTAGCCAACCTTCTGATGATGGCCGGAGCGAATCATGTTGTCACAATCGATCTGCATGCCTCTCAAATTCAAGGATTTTTCGACATCCCGGTAGACAACCTTATGTCCACGAATATTTTCGCCGATTTTTGCAAACAGCTTGTTGACGACAGGCACGATGAATTCATAGTGGTATCGCCGGATGTAGGCTCCGTCTCCCGTTCACGGATTTTTGCCGAAAAGCTGGAACTGGGACTAGCTATTGTGGACAAGCGCAGACAGAGGGCCAATTCCTCCCAGGTCATGAACCTGATAGGCGACGTAGCGGGGAAAAATGTCTTATTGTTTGACGATATTGTGGATACTGCAGGCAGCCTGTGCAATGCCGCCGAGGCTCTCAAATACATTGGAGGAGCAAAGGATATATATGCCTGCGTCTCCCATGGTGTCCTTTCCGGGCCGGCGATAGACAGAATTAATAAAAGCTGCCTGAAAAATCTTGTATTGCTTGATACAATACCCTACCCTTCCGATAAAAAATGTGATAAAATCACTTATCTTTCCGTAGCGTCTCTGATGGCAGAGGCTATTCAAAGAATACACGATGAAATATCCATTTCCTCACTGTTTTATAATTCATAGAATGGAAGGTTAATAATGTTTTTTATCCGGAAGAAAGGCTCCCCTTCCTGGCTGGTGGCGTTTCTTGGAAACCCAGGCCCTGAATATGAGTATACTCGCCATAACGCCGGCTTTTTGGCGGCAAATGAGCTGGAGAAAAGCAATAATATTAAAATTAACAGGTTGAAATTCAGTGCGCTAACGGCCGTCACCGAGTTGGGCGAGCAAAAAGTTTTTCTTATAAAACCACAAACCTACATGAATTTAAGTGGAAACGCCGTGGCCTCCGCTGCCCGGTTCTATAAGATACCGCCTGAAAGGATACTGGTGCTATTCGACGATGTTAATATACCCCTGGGCAAATTGAGAATTAGAAGAAACGGGAGCGACGGGGGACATAAGGGCATTAAAAGTATCATAGCCTGCCTGGGCAGCTCAGATTTCCCGAGGATTAAAATCGGTGTGGGAGCTCCGCCTCACCCGGATTATGATATGGTCAGCTGGGTAATCGGCAAGCTGGATGAAAAAGAGAAAAAAGTTCTTATCACATCTGCCAAGGCAGCGGCGGAGGCTGCCAGGGAGCTGATTTTAAACGGAATTGACTCCGCAATGAATAAATATAACTCCTGACACGGAAAGGAATTTTCTTATGGTAAAATATTTCCCCGAAGGCATATATTTGAAAGCCGGAAAGCTTGTTACAGACAGAGCATCACTAAAAAGTCCGCCTGATCCCGCCGCTGCCAGGGAGGGCACTATTGCCTACCAAATCCTGCGCGCTCACGACAAGTCTGACAGCCCTGATAAAATGCGCCTTAAATTTGACGTCCTTATGTCTCACGATATTACATATGTGAGCATAATCCAAACGGCTCGCGCCAGCGGGATGAAAAAATTCCCTGTGCCCTATGTTCTTACAAACTGCCACAACAGCCTGTGCGCGGTAGGAGGCACCATTAACGAGGACGATCACGCCTTTGGACTGTCCGCGGCAAAAAAATACGGCGGTATATATGTGCCCGCCAATGTGGCCGTATGCCATCAGTATATCCGGGAGGAGCTTACAGCCTGCGGACGCATGATACTGGGCTCGGACAGCCACACCCGATATGGCTGTTACGGTACAATGGGCATCGGTGAGGGCGGCGGAGAGCTTGTAAAGCAGCTTCTTGACAACACCTATGATGTGGACGCGCCCCAGGTGGTGCTTGTATGGCTGGAGGGCGCCCCGCCCAAGGGCGTAGGCCCCCAGGACGTGGCCATATCCCTGTGCAAGGAGGTATTCCCGGAGGGACTTGTCAAAAATAAGATTTTGGAATTTAACGGTCCCGGCGTGGCCAACCTGCCCATGGATTACCGTATCGGTATAGATGTTATGACCACCGAGACCACTTGTCTATCCTCCATATGGGTTACCGACGACAGGGTAAAAGAATACTATGAAAATGTCGGGCGGTCGGAAGACTATAAAGAACTGAGGCCTTCAGACCTTGCCTATTACGACAGCTATATAAAAATAGACCTGTCATCTCAGGAGTGTATGATAGCCCTCCCCTTCCATCCCTCAAACGCCTATTCAATCAGGGAGTTCCAGGCGGATGCGGAAAACATACTCAAAAAAGTCCAGGATGATTGCAACAAAAATCCTTCCCTTGAAGGAAAGGCCGAAATGCGCCTGACGGATAAAATCGTGGATGGAAGGGTCATGGCCGACCAGGGCATTATCGTCGGATGCTCCGGCGGAATGTATGACAATCTTGCCGAAGCCGCCGCCATTCTGGAGGGCACACCCAAAAACAGACCCGACAGCCTGCCGAAAAACGACTATTTCAGCATGTCTGTCTATCCCTCCTCCGCTCCCATTGCTCTTGCCATCACAAAGGACGGCACTGCCGAGTCCCTTATGCGTGCCGGAGCAATTATAAAGCCGGCTTTCTGCGGACCCTGCTTTGGAGCGGGAGACACCCCCTCAAATAACGCGCTGAGCATACGGCACTCTACCAGAAACTTCCCAAACAGAGAGGGCTCAAAGCCCGGCGAAGGCCAAATTTCTGCCGTGGCATTAATGGATGCCCGGTCAATCGCCGCTACCGCGCTAAACGGCGGCATCATTACAGCGGCGACGGAAATTGAATATGACCTGCCTCAGCGTGAATATGTCTATGACAGGTCAATATATGAAAAACAAATTTTCAATGGCTTTAAAAATCCTCAGCCCGAAACCGAGCTGAGGCTGGGTCCCAATATAACCGATTGGCCTGAATTCCATGCTCTGGGTAAAAATATCCTGCTTAAGCTGGCGGCGGTTATACATGATGAGGTTACCACCACCGACGAGCTCATCCCCTCCGGTGAGTCCTCCTCTTTCCGCTCAAATCCAATCAGGCTGGCGGAGCTGACGCTTTCCCGCAGAGTACCTGAATACACCGCCCGGTCAAAGGCCATAAGGCAAATGGATGGGCTTCGAAGACAGGGCAGGACTCCGGAGGAAATACTCCATGTGCTTTCCCTGGCAGGCGCCGACAAGGCCGAGGCGGAGGATACCAGCGTTGCCTCCTGCGTCTTTGCCAGAAAGCCGGGAGACGGAAGCGCCCGGGAGCAGGCTGCATCCTGCCAGAGGGTACTGGGGGGCGGAGCGAACATCTGCTATGAATATGCCACCAAGCGCTATCGCAGCAACCTGATAAACTGGGGAATCATACCCTTTACCATAGACAGAGATGTGCCCTTTGACTATGATGAAAACACCTATATATACGTGCCTGATATCAGGGCGGCAATAGAGGAAAACCGCAGGGATATCCCCGCAAAGGTCATTTCAGGAGACAAGGCAGAGGATATAACCCTCCTGCTTTCCCCTATGACCGAGGAGGAAAAGGCCATTCTTCTGGAAGGCTGCCTCATCAACTACTATGCCGCCGGGAACGGGGCAAATAAGTTTTAACGGAGGTTCCATGGAAAAGATAAAGATGACCGTCCCCATTGTGGAAATGGACGGGGATGAAATGACCAGAGTTATCTGGAAAATGATAAAGGACGAGCTTATACTGCCCTTTGTGGACCTGAAAACCGAGTATTATGATCTGGGCCTTATGGAGCGTGACAGGACGGAGGATGAAATTACCATAGAATCCGCCCAGGCTACCAGGAAATACGGCGTTGCCGTCAAATGCGCCACAATCACGCCAAATGCCCAGCGCATGGAGGAATATAAGCTCAAGAAAATGTGGAAGAGTCCCAATGCCACAATAAGAGGCATTTTGGACGGGACGATTTTCAGGGCTCCCATAATGACGGACTGTATAAAACCCGCCATATCAAGATGGACAAAGCCCATTACAATTGCCCGCCACGCATATGGTGATGTTTACAGGGGTGTTGAGCTCCGCACCGGGGAGCCGGGCATTGCGCAGCTCATTTTTACCGGGGAAAGCGGCAAAACCGTAAAACAGGAGGTCGCACAGCTGCAGGGGCCTGCTGTTTTACAGGGCATGCACAATACGGAGAAGTCCATTGAGAGCTTTGCCCACTCCTGCTTTAAATACGCCATCGACACAAAGCAGGATTTGTGGTTTTCCACCAAGGACACCATATCAAAAATATATGACGGCGCCTTCAAGGAGATCTTTGAGCGTATATATAAGGACTATGAGGAGGAGTTCAAGAGCCTCGGCCTGGAATTTTTCTACACGCTGATTGACGATGCCGCTTCCAGGATTGTCCGCTCTGAGGGTGGCTTCATATGGGCCCTGAAAAACTATGACGGCGATGTGATGAGCGATCTTGTTTCAACGGTATACGGAAGCCTGTCCATGATGACCTCCGTACTGGTATCTCCCGACGGCAAATACGAATATGAGGCCGCCCACGGCACCATAACCCGCCATTATTACAGATACCTGCAGGGGGAGACTCCCACCGCCAATCCTATCGCCTCCATCTTTGCCTGGAGCGGTGGGCTGAGAAAGCGGGGCGAAATGGACGGAAATGAACCTCTGGTTCGCTTCGGAAATGCCCTTGAGGAAGCCTGCCTTGCAACCATCAGGGAGGGTATAATGACAAAGGACCTGGCCCAGATGGCCGAAGGGGTCACACCGAAGGTGGTAAACACCGAAGATTTTATAAAAACAGTCGCTGAAAAAACCGCGTCCTTAATGTAATGTGACCGCTTAAACAAAAACCGCACAGCCCTTTTAGTTCCGGGTTGTGCGGTTTTTATGTGCCAAAAAAGAATACGCAGGAAAAAGGCTTTCGCTGCAGTCCTTTGTACGGGATGTCAGGGATGCCGCCCCATACGGGCGTTTCTGTCCGTACAGCTGTTAGCTGGCTGGTTGTATGTCCATTTATTTATTAATCATTTACTGCTGTTCATAGAGCACCAATGCGCCTGTTTCCATGCTCTTTTTCACATCTATAACTCTCTGGTTTGTGCTGCCCCGCCACTTTAGGCTGAGGCTCCTGAGCTCCTGAACAAACCTGCCGTCCACAAGCACATCTGTTTCTCTGAGAAGGGCATCATAATCGCTGTCGGTTTTTGAAGCTTCCAGCAGCTCCTCATAGGTATTGCCGCTGTAGCACCATACATTGAGCCCCATCTCGTGGGTCATCCTTGCCAGGCGGGCACATTCCCCCGCCTGTAAAAAGGGCTCGCCGCCAGATAGGGTCAAACCGTCTGTCAGGGGGTTTTTTCTCATAAGCTCAGCTATTTCCTCAACGGGCATTTCCCTGCCCCCCTCCGGGTCGTGGGTGCCGGGATTGTGGCAGTTGGGACATCTTTTGTTGCAGCCCTGGGTAAATACGACAAGCCTCATGCCCGGCCCGTCCACAATGGAATCCTGAACTATATCGGCTATCCTCATATTTCCGCCCCGTTATTCCTGAGCCTGCTCATCGGACTGGTTGACATCATGCTTTTTCCTGTCGCGTACCTCTGCCAGCTTTGCGTCGTTAAATCGGTCCAGCGTCCCCACAAGATAGCCTGTGATACGGCGGATGCGCTGAAACTTCACCTCGTCCTCCATTCGTCCGCAGCCCGGGCACTGGTCCTTTATAATTCCGGAAAAGCCGCAAACCGGGTCTCTGTCAAGAGGGTGATTTATAGAGCCGTAGCCTATTCCACACTCATTCATATATCTTATGACCTTCTCAAAGGCCTCCAGGTTGTCCGAGGGATCGCCGTCCATCTCTATATATGTGATGTGCCCGGCATTGGTCAGATTATGATATGGTGCCTCCAGCTTTATTTTCTCAAAAGCGGGTATATTGTAATATACGGGGACATGAAAGCTGTTTGTATAATACTCCTTGTCTGTTATTCCGGGGAGTACACCGTAGAGCTCCCTGTCCAGCTTGACAAACCTCCCGGACAGGCCTTCGGCAGGAGTTGCAAGGAGGGTAAAATTGAGCTTATATTTTTCAGAGGCCTTGTCCATTCGCGAACGCATATGTCCAATAATTTCAAGGCCTAGATTCTGGCTGGTGGTGCTCTCTCCGTGGTGCTTCCCCGTCAGGCTGACCAGAGTTTCCGCCAGCCCGATAAAGCCCATGGAAAGGGTGCCGTGCTTTATCACCTCTCCAATCTCGTCCTCCCAGCCGAGGTTTTCGCTGCCCAGCCATACACCCTCACCCATTAAAAACGGGAAGTTTTTCACTTTTTTCTTCGCCTGGATTTGAAATCTCTCCAAAAGCTGCTGGATTACAAGATCAATCTTGTTGTCCAGAGTTTCAAAAAACAGTGCTATGTCACCCTTTGCCTTGATGGCGAGTCTGGGCAGATTTATCGTTGTGAAAGAGAGATTCCCGCGTCCGTTTGAAATCGCGTTGTCAGGATCGTATGCATTGGCAATAACCCTCGTCCGACAGCCCATATAGGCCACCTCTGTCTCAGGCCGGCCGGGCTTGTAAAACTGGGCGTTGAAGGGTGCATCCAGAAACGCAAAGTTTGGAAACAGCCGTTTTGCACTGCAGCGGCAGGCAAGCTGGAAAAGGTCGTAGTTGGGGTCTCCCGGATTCAGGTTCACACCACTTTTTACCCTGAATATCTGGATGGGAAAAATAGGTGTCTCGCCGTTGCCCAGTCCCTCTATAGTTGTTTCCAGCAGCTTTTCCACAACAAGCCTGCCCTCAGGGGACGTGTCCATACCGTAGTTTATTGTGGAGAAGGGTGTCTGGGCACCGGCACGGCTGTTCATGGTATTGAGGTTGTGTATAAGGGCCTCCATGGCCTGGAAGGTAGCCCTCTCCGTCTCCTTTTCTGCCACTTTTGCGGCAAATTCACGAGCCTTTATAATCTGCTCCTCAGAGCAGCGATCCATCATCTTCACAAGCAGGGGAAGCTCCTCCGCCAGGTATTCCGGACTCATAACGAGAGACGGCGCAAGTCCCTTTTCGGCCTCTATTTGCCTTATGATATTGGCAATATCCTCTTCTATATCCTCCAAACCTGTCAAAAGCACTAAAAACTTGGCCAGGTTTTGTCTGTACAGCCTCTTGTATGTTTTCGCAACCCCCTGGGCCATTCCATAGTCGAAATTCACTATGCTCTGTCCCCCATGCTGGTCGTTTTGGTTGGACTGAATGGCTATACAGGCCAGAGCAGAATATGAGGCTATATCATTTGGCTCCCGAAGCTTTCCGTGTCCCGTGGAAAACCCGTTTTTAAACAGCTTGATAATATCAATCTGACAGCAGGTAGTCGTCAGCGTCAGAAAATCCAGATCGTGTATATGTATGTCCCCGTCCCTGTGGGCTGCCGAGTGCTCGGGATTGAGCACAAACATTTCGTAAAACTGCTTGGCTCCCTCCTGTCCGTATTTGAGCATGGTGCCCATGGCCGTATCACCGTTTATATTGGCATTTTCTCTCTTTATATTACTGTCCTTTGCGTCAGCAAAGGTTATTTCCTCATATTTTTTCATCAACCTGGTGTTCATCTCACGTATTCTGTTCCGCTCGGCTCTGTAAAGTATATATGCCTTTGCTGTCTGCACATAGCCGTTGTCCATCAGGACCTTTTCAACAATATCCTGTATGTGCTCCACATCGGGGGTAACCTCTCCCTCCACCTCCAGAATGGACATTACCTCCTGGGCAAGCATATTTGCCGTGTCCATGTTACCAGGCTTGTATGTTGCTATAAAAGCCTTATTTATCGCCTCGGCTATTTTGCTTAAATCGAATGGAACAAACCGTCCGTCCCTTTTTTTTATTTGGGTTATCGTCGTCATCAGCTCAAATCCCTTTCCCCATGATATTCAGCAATATATACAATATATTGTTTGCCTGACATCATCCTTTGTGTATATATAGTACACCCCTTGTCTCTCCCTGTCAATAACCTTACTATTCATTTTCATAATCAATATTGTCAAAGGAAGAATAAGCATGGTAAAGTATATATATCCAGTGTGTTGAGGAAAAATATAAAAAACAGGCTTTCAAACAGAAAGCCGGGAGATAAACTATGACTGACAGATATATACTGAAAAACCGCGCGAAAGCCAGGTTATCCGAAACGAAATCATCCCCTATGCAGATAACAGTCGTGTACCTGCTCATTTCATTTGTCGTAAGCATTATTATAGGCAAACTCAACGAGCCTGTAACCACATGGCTTTTGAATGCCCTTGATTTTTATCATTATAAGGGCTTTGCTCCTAAAATCAGCCCTTTAATAATCCCCTCATATATGTTTATAATCGTTCTTGAAACCCTCATGCGCGTCGTATCTGTAGGGTATATGTCCTATGCTCTGGGAGTAGCACACAGAAAACCCGTCCGACTGGAGAACTTGGGTGACGGCTTTTATCGCTTTTGGAAGCTAATCGCCATATTCATCCTGACATGGTTTTTTATATTGCTTTGGTCGCTGCTTTTCATAATACCCGGAATAGTCGCCATGTACAGATACCGCCTGGCATATTATATTGCTCTTGACCGTCCTGAGCTGAGTCCTCTGGAGTGTATAAGGGAAAGCAAAAGGCTGATGCACGGCTTTAAGCTTGATCTTTTCATGCTGGATCTCTCATTTCTGGGCTGGCATATACTGGGGTCTCTCACCTTTGGTATAGCACTCATATTTAAGCTGCCTTACATAGAGGTCACCTATGCCCTCTTTTATATAGAGCTTGCTTCTCCGGAAAGCAGTGGAAATGAACAAACTATCTGAAATAGCTGTTTCAATAAACGGAAGGGTCAAATTGCTTTCGCTCCTTCCGTTTCTTTTAAATATCAGCCATCCCTCCTCTTGAAGCCTGAAATTTGAAGCACTACCTCTCCTGCAAGCATAAGGCCTGCGCAGGACGGAACCCAGGATACGCTGCCGGGTATACTGCGCCTGCCCGGAGGCGGCTGCTCCCGGTTGTTTCTTTCGGGAACTATTGCCTTTTCAGAGCTGAACAAAACCCTGTGGTGAAACACTCCTTTTTTCCGCAGTTCCCTGCGAATTATCCTGGCAAGAGGACAATATGACGTTTTTGATATGTCCGTTATCTCAAGCTTTGAGGGATCAAGCCTGTTACCCATCCCCATGGAGGAAATAATCGGTATCTCCCTTTCCATGGCGGTTATAATTAAGTCCAGCTTTGAGGATACCAGATCAATGGCATCAACTATATAATCATATTTATGTTTAAAGAATAGCTCCCTGTTTTCAGATGTATACATAGCCTCGAAAGTATGGACTTTTATCAGGGGGTTTATATCCGATACCCTGCGGCCCATCACCGAAACCTTGCTGTTGCCCAGAGTGGAGGTAAGTGCCCCCAGCTGTCTGTTTATATTGCTGAGCCCATAACTGTCGTGGTCCACCAGAGTAAGCTCCCCTATTCCCGCGCGGGCCAGGGCTTCCACGGTATAACTGCCTACTCCCCCCAGACCGAATACGGCAACATGGGCATTATATAACCTGGCCATAGCCTCGGGCCCCAGCAGCATCTCCTGGCGAGTATATCTTTCATCCATAAATATACCTCTTTTACTGACAAGGCAACCGATACCCGGTAATTCCGGCATATCGGTTGCCTATAAACTTTGCTTTGACTTATTTTGCAAACCAGTATGCGATTGTTGTGTCAATCTGGTAGTCGGCCTCCTGGGAAGCAATCCATTCCTCGTACCATTCTTTTTCAAGGAGCTCCCTGGCAATCATTCTGTCACGGCGCTCTCCATTGCCGACAAAATAGATTATGTGATAGCCGGAGTATGAGCCGCTGCTGACATACAAGACTTCCGTATCCCCGGGTTTTCTGTCACCGGAAAACAGCCACTCCTCTATCTCGGGAACCATCTGGCCCAGCAGTACATCCTCGTAGAGTCCGCCCTTGGTGTTGGAGCCCGGATCCTCGCTTTTTTCGGCAACAAGCTCGATAAACCTGTCTTCCGTAGGTTCCTTCTGCCACTCGGCATATATGTCATCCGCGGATTTCTTTGCCATCAGTACGGAATTGGCCGTTACCTCACCGGTTTCCTCGTCCAGGGCAGCCTTCACCAGGATATGCCTGAAGTTTTTAAGATTATAACTGTTGTCATTGCTTTCAACATAGAGCAAGACATAATAGCCTGTTCCGCTTTCAAATACCTCGGTATCTCCATACTTTCTCTCCGGAGACGTGAGCCATTCTCTATAAACATCGTTAAGACTTGACGGGCTTATATTCTTCCGGAGCAGCGCGTCCGGCTCCGAATACTCTTCCCTTCGCTCCTCAGGTACATATTGCATAACCAGATCCGCAAATGCTTCCTCGGTGCGCCCGGCTTTTATGGTATCTGCAATCTTAAATGCCTCATTCATTGCCGTAGTCTCATCGAGGCCTTCCTCCATATTGGCCGAGCCATCCACATAATACCTACAGTAGGTTATTAGGTTGTATTCAGACGCGTTTTCATCATATTTGCCATCAAGCTCTTCATGGGTATATTCCAGGCGGTCGAGAAGCTCTTTTTGATAATAGCTGGCTGTAACTTCCCATCTCACAAGCTTTCTTAGGAGCTTTTCATTCACACCCTTGCCGAAATTTGATTTCAGGAAGCTGTCAAGGCCGGGAAATCCACTCTGTGTAGATGCTGCCTTGTAATCGGTCATGATGTTCTGAATTTCATCCTCAGCATCCTGGTTTAGCACATATCCCTCATTTTCGGCTGCTGTTACCAGCATTGCAACAGATTTCATTTTCTCCATTGCCTGAGTCTCTATATATTCCTCCCAGGTAACTCCCTCGGTATACTGCTGCTTGCTCAGAGGTTTTCTGATATCCAGCAGCATACTGGCATATTCCCCAAACTGCTGATAATAGGAGTTGTATATTGAGTTTAAAATGGAATTATAATAATAATTAAATTCCGCCGCTGTGAAATTCCAGTCACCGATCTTCACGGCAGCCATTACGGTATAAAAAAGCGATGAGTTGAAAACCACCAGCACGACAAGCAGCAGTATGACACCTACGGTAACCGCGGTTTTAATCCGCTTTTCCCTCTTCTTTTCTTTCAGGGTTTTTGTTTTTCGCTCCTGCTTTTTATCAATGCCCTGGGCACGTAACTCCCGGCGTTTTTTCTTTTCCTGGGAAGCACTCATTTTTCAATCATTCCTTTTTTCGTATGTAAACTCCCTCTAAGCATTAGGGTTTAAAAGTATATGCCTGTAGGGGAGATTCTATCGGTTTTAAACAGACAGCACTGCACATTATAAATGAATTTCTGACATCTTGCAATACTTTGCTGTAATTTTTTAGACTTTCTATAATATTGACCAGTTATTCCTGCATTATATGGTGCCAATATTTTGGTGGATTGACAAAGCATCCGGCTATGCCAATCCACCTATTAAACGTATTTAGTATTTAAATCCCCGCCAATGCCGTGTTGCCAATTTATAACCTGCACAACTCGGCAGGTGGGTTGCCTCCTTGCTGCTTCTCTGCTTCCAACGTCCACCATGGGGAGGCCTGCAATCCACAGCAAGAGTCCAGCGTCCCTTATTATTAATGTGGGTTTAAAAAGGCAAATCACGAGCACAGCAGGGCGTTTATTACCTTTCCGATATCATCGTAACATATCACCCGTTAATTTTCAAGTCAAAATATCATCCACTTTTTTGTTAATTTTATAGACAGTTACCATATCTTTCAGGTTTGTTCATCGCCAAAAAGCTGCTCCATAAATATGTCATATATGCGCTCAAGCTCATTGTCATCTTCAATGGCCTCGAATAACTCTTCCCCGTCTTCCTCTACTACCTTCAGAATGATCATTTTGTTGGCCTCCTCACTGTCTTCATCGGAGACAACAGGTAAAAAGGCCATGTAGAGATCCTCATTATCCTCTATCGTATCCAAGTGTTCCAGCTCATATTCGTTTCCTTCTTCATCTGCGATTACAATGAAATCACTGCCATATTCTTCACTCATAGTAAGCTCCATACCGCCGAAGACAACGGCTTCGGTCAGCTGCCGCGATTATGGCGAGCGGCGCGCCTATTGTCTATAGTGGCCATTGTACCCCATGCCGGTGGATATTTCAACACCGAAAAAGGTTTATCGCTTTTTTATTTGCTGCCGCGCATATTCTCATGAGCCAAAATCCTCAAGAAGCTTTAAAACCTCCTGTCTTCCGAAAACCTCAATTCCATGAAACAAAAGCTCCCTGTCAATCGTCGTTAAACTGTCCACCCGAATATCCGTGATAATGGCGGGTATCTCCTGGAAGGCTCCGTAAAATACGCATATGTTTCCCCCATATTCCTTCAGGATGTATTTGTCCTGCTCTCTCACTTCCCCTTCGGCAACCACATTTTCCCGGGGCGCTATATCCGTGGCCATTGCCGCACTCCCGGGCAGCGAGCTTTTCAGAAGGATTATGGTCGCAAAAAAAGCGACAATAAAAGTAAAGCCGCATGCCGCAGCCGCTATAGTCTTTTTATTCATTGTTCCTCCCTCTTAATAATACAATCTTTGCTCAAATTATCGACCAGGTAGAGGAATAATATTCAAAATCTTGTAGTTATGCGCGTATTTTTTAACAATTAATTGATATTTGTTTGACATCAATTGTTATAATATATATATTGGCTTTGCAGTGGTATTTGTATATATTATTTATATATACTGCTACATATCAACTCTACGATGCGCCGCCCGTCTGTAAGGCGGTCCGTCCATGCATCTCATACATGTGATATAAGTATTGCATGCATGACGGTATGGAGACTTATGAACAAGAACAAACAAAGGAATATGTCCGCTGCTTCTTCGGAAAGCAGCCGGACTGGAATAAGAATAGTCGGAAAAATTACCGGAATATTTTTCAAAATACTGGGTACCCTGCTCCTCATAATGCTCACAACGGGGATAGTTTTTACCTGTATTTTCGCAATCTATGTAAAAACCAATCTTTCCACTGAGCTGGATCTTAACCTGGACGACTTTACCCTGGACCAGACCAGCACCATATTCTACGTGGATAAAAACGGCCAACTTGTCGAGCTGGCTTCTTTGTATAAGACAGTTAAAAGTAAATGGACCCGATATGAGGATATACCGGATTATCTTAAATATGCGACTGTGGCAATCGAGGACAAGCGCTTTTTCAGGCACAGGGGTGTGGACTGGTATCGCACGGCAGGAGCTTCCGTCAATATGTTTCTTAAAATGAAAGACACATTCGGAGGCTCCACCCTGACGCAGCAGCTCATCAAGAATCTGACTCAATATGATGATGTAACGGTCAAGCGAAAGTTGCTGGAAATTTTCAGAGCCCTTGAATTTGAGAAGAATTACTCAAAAGAAGAAATACTTCTGTGGTACTTAAATACCTGCGCTCTGGGCGAGAACTGCAAAGGCGTGGGCGCGGCCGCCAATGAATATTTCGGAAAGGAAGTATCCGAGCTTACCTTGGCCGAATGCGCCTCGCTGATAGGCATTACAAACAACCCGTCAGTCTATAATCCCTATATAAATAAGGAAAAGAATAAAGAGCGACAGGAGCTTATCCTGAGGGAAATGCTGGAGCTTGGATTTATAGAACAGGACGAGTATGAAAGCGCTGTTAAACAAGAGCTGGTTTTTAAAAGCAGCGATGAAACGGAGGATACGGCCTATGAGGCCTATTCGTGGTATGTAGACGCCCTTATAGTGGACGTTATAGCGGATCTCATGGAGGCAAAAAACATCTCCTACGATATGGCTGAATTGCTTCTTCATACGGCAGGCTACACCATAATAGCCGCGATAGACCCGGAAATACAGGAAATGGTGGACAATATCTATACAAACAGAGATGAGATACCCTCCGGATATATAAGGAGCGACACCCAGGAGCTTCAATCCGCGATAGTGGTAATGGACCCGTATACAGGCAATATTGTTGCGCTCTCAGGTGGCATTGGCGAAAAGGAAGGCAGCCGCATCTTCAACAGGGCTACAGATGCGCTCAGACCACCGGGTTCAACGATAAAGCCCATAGCCTCTTACGGGCCTGCGCTGGATCTGGGTTATATAATGCCCTATACAACCTTCAACGATGCCGCGAATGTGAAGCTCTCAGGCACCGAATGGTATCCGAACAATGATAACGGCAAAAATGAAGGCCTGGTAACAGTCAGATATGCCATACAGAGATCAATAAACACTATTGCCGCCCAGGTCATAGACCTGCTGAAGCCTGAAGTTTCCTATTATTTTCTTAAGAACAAAGTAGGAGTTTCCAGTCTAGTCGATAATGAAGACGGCTTCTCAGACATAGATTACGCTCCCCTGGCCCTGGGACAGCTTACAAATGGCATATCAGTCAGAGAGCTCACTGAGGCCTATTCCATTTTCCCCAACAGCGGGATTTTTACCGAGGGACGCACATATATCAAGATACTGGATGCCCAGGGCAATGTGGTAATAGACAACCAACCGGAACCAAGTGTGGCAATCAGCGACGTGACCGCCTACTATATGAATAACATGCTCCAGAATGTTGTGACAAACGGCACCGGTGCACCTGCAAGGTTATCGAATATGCCGGTGGCAGGTAAAACAGGCGGCTCGGACAAATGGCGTGACCGCTGGTTTGTGGGTTACACCCCCTACTATGTGGCGGCGGTATGGTGCGGCTATGACAACCCTGAAACTATGGGTAGCAGCAACCCCTCCACAGTGCTGTGGAAAAAGGTTATGAGCCAGGTTCACGATAATCTGGAATACAGGGATTTCTCACGTCCTGAAAATATGAAGCAGGTCACAGTCTGTATAGATACGGGCCTTCTTGCCACCGAAGCCTGCGCAGCCGACCTGCGGGGAAACCACACCATGACCCTCTATATGGAGCCTTCAAAAATCCCCACCAAATCCTGCACAGCCCATGTATGGCAGGAGGTCTGCAGCGAATCCTACGGACTTTTGACAGACACCTGTCCTCACGGAGCGGCAATAAAAGTGGGAATGCTTGACCCATCAAAATACCCGGGCCAGCTACTTACACCGCCATATTACCTGGACAAAAAGTTTTATTCCCAGACCTCCGAAGAGGGGCTGCCCCCCGACCCAATTGAATATGTTATCGGAGAACTCAAGCCCTGCGGGCTGCACAATGTGGACCCCAGAACGGGCTGGTATATAGACTCCAATACCGGTTTTCTTGTCAAGCCCAATAACCGCAACCTGCTGTACGACCCGGTAAACGACAAGTTTTACGACAGGATAAGCGGATGGGAAATAGATGCGAAGACCGGCATGCTGATAAATCCGGATACCGGGGAAATGATAGACCCCTGGACCGGGGAGGTCTCCAATGTGACGCCGGACCCCTCAGCCCCCGATGTGCACCAGCGGCCCCCCACATATGGACCTCAGGAACCTGAGCTCCCATCGCCCCCTGACACCTCACCGGAGCCCGGGAGCGAGGATGAGCCCCCATATGAACCCTTTGACCCCTATGACCCGTTCTTCCCGGGTAACCATGATAATCCGGAAGAACCGGAGGAGCCGGAGGAACCGGAGGAGGATTATCAGCATGATTTCCCCATGTGGTTTAACTGGTAGACCGGGCTAAAATTCAAAAAACGGAGATTGCAGTGTGCAATCTCCGTTTAATTTTTCAGCCGTCTATACCCCGAAAAATTTTGTGTGTATGGCTCTCATGGCATTGTCGGCATCCCTTTCGTCAATGAGGACTGAAACCTTTATCTCGCTGGTGGATATCATATTGATGTTAATATTCGCGTCATAAAGCGCCTCAAACATTTTTGAGGCAATTCCGGAACTGTTGATCATTCCGGCCCCCACAATGCTTACTTTACATACACTGTCACTGATATCAATTCGCTCAAATCCTATGGCTTCCTTTTCCGCCAGCAGCAATTCCCGGGCATTCTCCATATCACTTTTTGCCACAGTAAAGCTGATATCCTTTGTGTCCTCCCGTCCAATGGACTGGATTATTATATCCACAGATATATTTTTCCTGGCGAGGGTCCTGAATACCCGAAAAGCCACTCCAGGTATGTCCTTCAGGCCTATCAGCGCTATTCTGGCAATATTGCTGTCCTTGGCTATTCCGCTTATTTTTACTTCCTCCACCCTGACAACCTCCCTGATCTTTGTCCCCGGCTCCCTGTTAAAGCTCGAAAGAATTTCCAGATTCACATGATATCTTTTGGCCAGTTCCACCGAACGGTTATGAAGAACCCGCGCGCCCAGCGAGGAGAGCTCAAGCATTTCATCATATGTTATTTCCTTGAGCTTTATGGCGGTGGGTACAATCCTGGGATCCGCGGTATATATACCGTCCACATCCGTATATATACGGCATATATCCGCCTTTAGCTCGGCGGCAATGGCAACCGCTGTGGTATCGGAGCCCCCGCGCCCCAGGGTGGTTATATCATCAAACTTGTTTATACCCTGAAATCCAGCCACTAAAACCACCCTTTTTTTATCCAGTTCGGCAAGTATACGCTCCGTGGACAGGCTCTTAATTCTGGCGTTGGAATAGTGGGAATTGGTGCGCAGACAAATCTGCCAGCCTGTCAGGGATACCGCCGGTACTCCCATGGCATCCAGGGCCATTGTGCACAGGGCTACGGAGACCTGCTCACCGGTGGAAAGAAGCATGTCCAACTCTCTCTTTGAAGGATTGGGGTTTATCTCCGCGGCCTTTTCAAGAAGCTTGTCGGTTGTGTCTCCCTGGGCCGATAAAACAACCACTATCCGGTTGCCGGCTTCATATGCCCGGGCTATTATACCCGCTACTCTTTTTATTCCCCCGGCATCCGCTACGGATGAACCTCCGAATTTTTGCACAATAAGGGCCATGTATATAATATCCTTTCTGCCTGGTAAAAGACTCTTGTTTTTTCCTTGACTGCTCCCGTCAGTGTTAATCCAGTATCCGGTAACATGAGATCAGCCGCCTGCCGTTGAGCTTTTCTATTAAAACCTTCTCGCTCACAGGTCCCACAGTAAATGCAATGGCTCCCGGCTTTTCACCGATAACCTGAATCGAACCAAAGATTTTCTCAGCCTCTTCCTCTCCCATCTCCGCCCTTATAAACCAGCGGCTTTCCATGAGAAGCGGGTCAGACAAATAATCCTCACTGCCTTTTTCCCAATATATATATTTTCTTGCGTTAAAGTGTTTAGCCGCGTCAATAACATCCGCAACCACCGCGCTGGCTGTTGGGAGCTTTCCGGCTCCCTTGCCATAAAACATCGCATCCCCTATGGCGTTTCCCCTCACAACTATACAGTTGAATACGTCCTCCACATTGCTCAGCAGATTGCTCTCAGGCAGGATATGGGGAGCCACATAGGCCACCACCGAGTCCTCCTCCCGGCGCAGCGCTCTTCCTACCAGCTTTATTTTTGCTCCCATTACCTTGGCATATGCCATATCCTCTTCGGTTATATTCTCTATGCCATATGTGGGAACCCGGTCTGGATTTATATGGCTACCAAAGGCCAAATCAGCCAGAATGCATATTTTCCTGCAGGTGTCAATACCCTTTATATCCGCTGTGGGATCCGCTTCGGCATACCCCTTAGCCTTGGCGTTTTCCAAAGCCTTCTCAAAACTGCTGCCGTTTAACAGCATCTGAGAGAGAATATAATTTGTGGTGCCGTTTAAAATACCGTATATCTCATATATTTCATTTGCCGACAGGCACTGGCTGATGGGCCTCAAAATGGGGATGCCGCCACCGACACTTGCCTCAAAAAGGTAGTTTAGATTCTTTTGCCTGGCAAGCTCCAGTATTTCCTGTCCGTGTACTGCAACCAGTTCCTTATTCGAGGTAACCACGCTTTTTCCGGCAAGTATACTGCGCTTTGTATACTCATAAGCCGCTCCTGTTCCGCCTATGGTCTCCACAACAATTTGAACCTGCGGATCATTTTCTATCACTTCAAAACTATCCACAAAAAGCTCCGCATAGGGACTGTCAGGAAAGCTTCGCACATCAAGAATATATTTGACCTTAACCTCCTGAGCGGCGCTACTGGAAATCTTCTCATAATTTGTTTTAATCAGCTCCACAACACCGGAGCCAACTACGCCATAACCCAAAACGGCTATATTTACCATGTCCACAACCTCTTTTCATTATTTACGGTAGAGTCAACTCTGCTGAAACACCAATTAGCCGGCCATAATCTCAGCCTTTACAACATTCTTCTGCTCGTTTATGTTCGACAACAATCCCTCCGGCCGACCATTCATTCCGGATATTTCGGCGGTAACGGAGACATTTGCGCACCCGTTTACGGGTACATTCTGGCTAATGGTCAGAATATTGGCATCCCAGTCGGCAAAAATAGATAAAACGCCCGACAAGACACCGGGCTTGTTTTTCAACAGCATATTGAATATTACAATTCTCTCTCCCTTCATATCCTTAAAGGGCGTAATCGAGTCTTTATATTTGTAAAAGGCGCTGCGGCTGATGCCAACTATGCTTACGGCCTCGGCAACAGTCGTCGCCTCTCCTGTCTCCAGTTTTTCCTTTGCCTCTACGACCTTTAAAAATATCTCAGGAAGTACAGCCGCGCTGACAATATAATATTGTTCATTCTTCATGTCGGCCATATTTGTCCCCCCTGTAAAGCCATTTGTCCTTGTGGAGAGTATGTTACCATATTACATGAATATGTGCAATAGTACACTGAGCATTTTATTTAACATATAACATAAATCTCCTGAGTAAACTTTATCATCAGCACTGCTTGTCTTTTAGCTAAAGCCTTTTATATAACTTTGGGAGGAACAGCATGTTTGACGCAAAACAACATGCCATAATAAAAAAACTGCTGTATATCGCCGCGGGACTTCTGGCCACCTGGATTTTTCTCAAATATCTTTTGTCATGGTTTGCTCCCTTTATACTCGCTTTCCTTACCGCCGTCATAGTGGAGCCCCTGGTCAGATTTATGTCAAACCGTTTTAAATTCAAGCGCCCCTTCGCGGCTTTCATTTGCTCTGTCGCAATGTTTTCCCTTCTCATCGGGCTGACGGTTTTTGCCGCCGGAAGAATAATATATGAAATAAGCTCCTTCATAAAGCAGCTCCCTTCATTTATAGCACCCTTTCTCAACCTTTTTCGCGGAGCCGAGGAAAGCCTCTATGGTTATATTGTTGCCGCTCCGCCGGAGGTACAGAGCTTTTTCGAAAACACCCTGGAAACCTTGAGGAAACAGTCTTCTCAGCTTCCAAGCCTCCTGTATGAAAAGCTTTTTTCATTTTTAAGTTCAGTTGTTGGCAAAACGCCTAAAATAATATTTTTTGCCCTCACCTTCGGCATCAGTGAATTCTTCATAAGCGCTGGCTATCCTGTGGTTCGAAATTTTATAATGAGGCAAATTCCCCTTAGCCGCCAGGTATGGTTCCGAGGGCTCAAGACCGGCTTTTTTGACGCCCTGGGCACCTGGCTGAGGGCTGAGCTTACTCTGATGGTCGCCACCTTTCTCCAGCTTACCGCCGCTTTTCTGATAATGAGGATAGACTACGCGGTGCTCCTGGCAGCCATAACGGCATTTATTGACGCCCTGCCCTTTTTCGGCATCGGCTTTGTGCTCATCCCATGGATGCTGGTATCAATGCTGGGGGGACAAATGCACAGGGCTATATTTCTTTTAATCACCTTTGTTGTCATTACTCTGGTAAGAAGCTTTCTGGAGCCCAAAATACTCGGCAGCGAATCGGGAGTTCACCCTGTGGCTACCTTAATGGCAATATATATCGGCTTTTCCATATCAGGAATATCGGGCATGTTTATATGCCCGATATTCCTGATGGTTATAAAGAAACTAAATGACGCCGGTTATATAAAATTGTGGAAATAATTCTATAAAAAAGTCTTGACAGCGTAACAATGTTATGTTATTCTTTCCATAATATAACATTGTTACGCTGCATAGGCGTTTGTTTGAATGTCCATATCCAGATAATTTTCAATATAATTCAGTGTTTAAAGCCGATCCATTTCATATATTACCGGCCGAAAGGGCTGCATTTCATATGTACCTAATCTCAAAAAAAGACCTGTTGGCCCTGACGGGGATATCTTACGGCCAGCTATACCGCTGGAAACGGCAGCGGCTCATTCCCGAGGAGTGGTTTATTAAGCGGCCCTCATATACTGGTCAGGAGACTTTTTTTCCCCGTGAGCAGATACTCAGCAGAATAAACTCCATTCTTGAAGGAAAGGACAAGTACTCTCTGGAGCAGCTGGCTCAGCTCTTCTCCCCCGACGCGGTTAATAACACCATCAGCTTTGAAATGCTGTCTTCAATTTCCGAGATTAATCTCCGCCTTCTGCCGATTATCAAAGCTGAATACGGCAAAACCGAATATAAAATCTTTGACCTTGCCCTTCTTGAGGCTATTTCCAGAACCTCGGAAAAGCCCGGAGTCTCAGAGGAGAATGCACACAGCCTTGTAAGAAAAGCCGCTTCCCTCCAGTCAAAACCCTATGGGCAGACCTATACGGCATTTTCAGCCGGCGGCTCCATGTACATTGTTTTGACCAGGGATTGCGAGCAATTGCAGTTTGACAGAAGTATTAAAGTCATCGACACCCATTCCCTAAGGGAGCTTGCAGGAAAGCTAAATATAAAATACCGCAGCTTTTTTAAAAACTTTTAGCCAAAACCTGAACTGTGCTGATAGTCTTCAGCCGGAGCACAGCGGCGGAAAGGACTTTAAACCTATGAGCAATATTTATATAGACGGTATCGGCGGATTTGACGGCGGAGAATATAGCGAGATACGGATAGACGGCATCGGCAAATGTCTGGGCAGCTTCAGATCTGATTGCCTGCTGGTGGACGGAGCTTTTCACTGCAGGGGAAACATAGATACCGTTTTTTTTGAATGCAATGGCAACATGGATATCTGGGGAGATCTGTCCGCGGATAAAATGGAAATCGACGGTATGCTGAATATCCAAGGCTGCAACAGACTCGAAGCAAACTGTATATGCTGCGAAGGGGCCATAAGTATCAGCGGCCATATTATGACGGACATTATGGTAAAAAGGGCGGATATCAACGGCGCCCTGTCTGTCAGAGGCAACGGCAAAATTGAAGGCGACGAAATATACTGTGACGGAGCGCTGCATATCGAGGGACAAATATCGGCCGATATTGTCAGCATTGACGGTATTGTTACCGCCCGGGAAATAGTCGGAGACATAATAACCATCGATTCATTTGCCAAACCGCCTCCGGTCTTTGGAGCCTGCTCCGTTATCGGAACAATAGAAGCCACCAACATTGAGCTTAGCGGAGTAACGGCAAGAACAGTCAACGGCAGTAATATTGTCATAGGACCGGGCTGCAGGATATCAAGCATTGACTGTAACGGAACCCTCAGCATAGACAGGTCATCCATTGTAAATAAAATAACGGGTAATTATACAAGAATCTGAAACTCAATACAAATTAAAAGCTTTTATTTATTTGTTCTCCTATATGTACTGGTTAAGGCCACAGAAACAGGGTTGCAGCAGATTTGCGCAACCCTGTTTCCTTGATAACAAAACTCTTAAGCCACAGCTTCTCTTGTTACATCGTTTATCCACTTTTTACTTCTAAACCGGAACAGGCTGAGAATTGTCTTTATAATATCCTCCAGAGCAATGCAGCCATAGACCACGGCAATGCCCGCGCCGAACACAAATGCGCTTATCGCTGCGGCAGGAAGGGCGACCAGGTAAAGAGAGCCAATATCTATATACATAACCGCTCTCACGTCTCCACCGCCTCTTAGAACGCCTATGCTCATTGTAAAGCCCACGGTTCTTATTATCATGACAAAGGACATTATGGTCAGCATGATAGTACATGCCTCGGCTGCCGCCTCCGACAGCTTGAACAGAGGAAATATATAGGGTTCCATAATTATCAGCGTGGCCACAAAGAGCAGGGCCGCCGAAGCCAGGCCCATGAAAAACGACAGCATGACGAGGGCTTTTCCAGCGCTGTAAACCGTATCCTTTCGCCCGGCCCCAATCTCTCTTCCTATTATAACGGACGCTGCACCCCCGCCGGCAAACACGGCAACGCCGAAGAGCCTTTCTATATTTCCCGAAATCGTATAAGCCGCAAGTATGACCATGGAGTTCTCCATATGCCCCAGTATAATCGGGTATATCATAGCTCCAAAGCCCCATAGGGCCTCATTAAGTATTACCGGAAGGGAGTATTTCAAGAAATCCTTCAGAATAACCAGCCCGGGCTTAAAAAGACTCTTGGGAATAATCTTAAAACGCTTGTTTTTCGCCGCGTATATAAGTACAATCACCAGCTCCACAATTCTTGATATCAGAGTAGCAACCGCCGCGCCCGTTATGCCCATGGCCGGAAAGCCCAGTTTGCCGAATATGAGGAGCCAGTTGCCCAGCACATTGATAAGGGAGGACAGTGTGAGCACAACAACCCCCAGCCTGGCGTTTTCCATGCTCCTGTGGGCCGCGATATAGACACCGCTTATACTGTTGCACATATGGGCAAAACCTGCTATTTTTGCGTAATTTACCGCCAGAGCCACTACTTCCGCATCATTTGTGATAATGCTCAGGAAAAACTCGGGGAAAAAGAACATGAGCATCGCACCTATAAAAGAAAAAGCGGATGAAAAATAAAAGCCAACTCCCAACACTCTGTTTATCGCATTCAGATTTCCCTTTCCCCAGTATTGAGATATCAATATACCAGCGCCGCTTTGAATGCCCATCATAAGAAGCATTATAACAAAAAACGGCGTGACAGCAGTTGTTACCGCCGCCAGGTTTTGCTCTCCCAGCAGACCCACCATGAATGTATCTGCAAAGGATACTGTCTGTGTTATTACGTTTTGAAGTATCATAGGCAGCATAAGGGCAAAAACACCTTTATAAAAGCCCTTTGGCTGCTTCATAGCCTTTAGCATTTATACGGAATCCTCTCTTTGTTTATCTTAGCTCTGTAAATAATTCCTCTTTTGCTGACTTCAGGGCCGATATGAAGTCCCTGACGTCGGCTTCAGTGTTTTCCCGGGAAAAGCTGACCCGGAAGCTGGAATCGATTATACCGGTATCCAGATTCATAGCCTCAAGGACATGACTTCTTCTCCCTCTCTTGCAGGCGGAGCCCTTTGAGATATATATGCCCTTGCCGTCCATATAGTTAACTATAACCTCACTCCTGTATCCCGGCATCGACACCGAAACTATGTGGGGAGCTTCGGCTCTTCCTAATATAATGGCTTCGGGTATCTCCTCCTTAAGCATTTCAATCAACAGTTTCTTAAGACCGTCCATATGCTCGGTATCCCCGGCGAAGGCGGCCAATCCAACTCTGACAGCCTCACCGAAGGCAAAAATCTGGGGAACCGCTTCGGTACCGGAGCGGCTTCCTCCCTCCTGTCCGCCTCCGTATATCAGCGGCGGCAGATTTAAGCCTTTTCTTATATATAGAGCCCCGATTCCCTTTGGTCCGTGGAGCTTATGGGCGCTCAGTGATATCATATCGGCGCCCAAGGACGGCGCGGAAAACGGGAGCTTTAAAAAACCCTGCACGGCATCTGTATGAAGCAGTGCGGGACTTTTCTTTCTTTTTATTATCTTAGATATTTGTGAAATCGGATATATATTGCCTGTTTCATTACAAACCATCATGACAGACACCAAAACAGTGTCGTCGCGGATTGCCCTTTCAAACCTGTCCAGGGGAATGCTTCCATCCTTCTCAGGCTTGAGAAGTTCCACCTCAAAACCTTCGTCTGCAAGGACTTCCAGGGATTTTCTGACCGCATCGTGCTCCACGGCTGTGCTGACAATGTGCCTTCCCCTTCTCTTCATCTTACGGGCTGAGGACAAAACCGCCCAGTTATCCGCCTCTGTTCCGCCTGCCGTAAAAAAAATCTCCCCGGGCATAGCGTCCAGGGCGCCGGCAATTATTCCACGTGAGTAGTCCACCAGCTTTTTTGCTTCTCTTCCCGGCGTGTGGCCCGATGAGGGATTTCCATAGTCCTTGGCAAGAGCTCTTGTAACGGCTTCAATGGCCTCGGGACACGCTCTTGTTGTTGATGCGTTATCAAGATAAATGCTCACTTGTCTACAACAACATCCTTTATTGCGTTATAAAATTCTTCGGCATCCTTTTCAGTTCCATACACATGGACTTCAATCGGCTTGCTTAAATCCAGGCTGAACAGTCCTAAAATTGATTTTGCGTCAACAACATATCGGCCTGAAACCACATCAATATCTGCGCATTGCATATTGGCTGCGGTCACAAAATTTCTCACATCATCAATTGTGGTGAGCTTAATAAAAAACTTTTTCATTACAGCTGTTCCCTTCCTTTCAAAGACCGCGCTGACTGCATAAACTACGATACACTCAGCTATTATAAACTGCTTAATTATCAATGTCAAACATTAAATTTTTTATATTTTTAGATATTTCTGGTGTTTTTATTGCCATATATACTTAGTGTAAAATTATAATTGGCAAAAATAAAGGAGGAATAGCAAAACCTATTCCCCCTGCATGCGAAACCTGTTAAGATGAGTTTGTAAACCAACATAAAAAC
>JAAYOP010000021.1 GCA_012520295.1 Clostridiales bacterium
GTCCAACAGCTATGGAAAGCATTGAAAAGGTGCGTTAGACTTTTCAACGCTTCCCACAGCGCTACTACTACTTACCATTGACAGACTTCCTAAAAAAATGGACCATATGTTTGACAACCGCAGAAGCAGCATTCTCAAAAAGATTCGTCCGTCTTGTAAGATAGTAGTATTTGGTATATAATATCATATTAAGGAAAGAATCAGACGCGGAATACAGGCTTTATGCCGGGGGATGAAAATATGGCTTATCATGTGTTGTTTATCAGAAACAGCCATACATACAAGGAAAACCTGCCCTGGGTGTTTGCTGAAGTATGCAGGCAGGCTGGGATAGATGTACGGGTAACCATGCTGGCCCATCCCGGGGTGGATTGGAGCTGGCATCTTCTGTCCTGCTGTGCCCTGCCGAATATCAGATTTGGCGGCTACGACTATGTGGTGATTCAGCAAAAATCCCACCCCTTTGACGGTGCGCAGCCCCTCATGGAGCAGGGACTGGCGCTTTTTCGTGCCATTTCAGACGCTAAGTCTACGGCTGTTTTAATGAGCACATGGTCTGAGAAAAATAACCCCGAGGGGCAGGAGGAGATAGACAGCGCTTTTGCGGCCCTCCATTCTGCGTGCAGGGGTAGTCTGTTGGCCAGATGCGGCAGCGCGTGGCATAAGCTGCGTGGAA
This sequence comes from Clostridiales bacterium, assembly GCA_012520295.1. GTDB lineage: Bacteria > Bacillota > Clostridia > Oscillospirales > Oscillospiraceae > JAAYOP01. The sequence goes on from JAAYOP010000021.1 coordinate 677, forward strand.
AGCTGGATTTGTATTCGGGCGATGGGGAACATCAGAACTCAAAGGGCGCGTATCTGAATGCCTGCGTTCTTGCCAAGACCATGTTCGGTATTAACTCGTCAAGGCTGCCGCCGGAGATTAAAACAAAGGCTCTTACTGCCGAACTCACAACAGATGAGCTCCGCCTTTTGCAGAAAACCGCGGCGGATACTTAGCCTGCGCGCAGAAAGGCGATTTTCAACAGAACAGAGATTGCACAAACGCCATCGTGTCCGGATTATGGGATACGGCGGCTTTTTTATTCTGCTTTTCTTTCCGCCGAAAATGGATTATAATGGCTTTAATAAATGTGAAGGATGATATGAGTATGGAAAAACTGGTATGCTTCAGCGGAGTGGAAGCCCCCGACGGATTTGAGGATTTTGGGAATTACGGAGTTTTTTGGGCGATCGTGGACGGCGAACTCCAGCAGGTTAAGGTAAAAAAATGGACCGACCTCAGGGGCAGCCCCGGTTATTCTGTTTGGCCGGGCGTATATTTATGCACCTTCACGGAGGATGGATTTATAAGTGACGTCCGCGTGGCCGAGGACATTGTCACCGGGTACTCAGTAAATGCGCCCCGGGGCGGTAAAATTATTCTCGGCGTGGAGGAGCGGGAATACCGGTACCGGGAGAACGCGCCTGTGTATTGGGTGGAAAATCCCACGGTGATACGGGAATATAAGACAAAAATTGAATACCTGAAGACCGACTGGAACGACAACTTTTTCCTGAAGCTGGACGATGACGGAGTTATTGAGGAGATGTATATATTCAAGCAGCAGGAGAGGGCACGGACCCACTGCTGGAGGATATAAAGAAGTTCAAAGCAGCCCAGTCCGCCCTGGAATACACATATTATCAGCCGCCTGCCAAAGAGGGGACGAAATACCCTGTTTTCGTCTGGTTCCACGGTCTCCACGGCGGGACCTCCACCTGGACCAGCCACTTTGAGTTCAATCCTATAGCGAGCTGGGCGAACGAGCGTTTTCAGAAGAGATTCTCAGCCGGGGGAGCCTATATCATGGTGCCCAGAGCCTATGAGGACCTGCGGGAGGGTCGCGGTATAAGCTGGAACCCGTGGCATGTGGAGCTTTTCATGTCGACTCTGGACGATTTTCTGAGAGAGCATCCGGATGCGGACCCGGAGCGGGTTTACATAGGCGGGTACTCCATGGGCGGATATATGACCTGGCTTGTGGCCCGGTCTCACCCGGAGCGTTTCGCGGCGGCGGTGCCCTGCTGTTCTTCCGGTATGAATCTGGAAGGGGAGGAGCTGGAGTGGGTGGCCCGGCTGCCCTTCTGGGCTATCCACTGCGAGGGGGACTTCATACCGCTGGAAACCGTCTCCGGTCCGATGCGGTCCCTCATGAGCCGAAATCTCCAATCGAGATTTCTAATCTTGCCGGAGGGTTTCTATTTTCCTAACGGGACGCCCACGGTTCACAACCACCTGGTCTGGATACCCCTGCTCAACGATTTACAGTTCAACGACGGCACCCTCTATGCCGATCGAGACGGCAAGCTCGTAGAATCCACGCTGATACAGTGGCTCAATGGCTTGAAGTGATGGAAACCCGCCTGCTTGTGGCAACGCAAGCAGGCGGGTTATGATAAAACAGGCTTTATGAACACAAACAATATCTAGCTGTACATTTTTCTTGGACATAGTTTGCAGTTTTCCTTTCGATGAATTTTGTGTGGTGACTTAATTCTACCAAAAGACTGCAAACCTGTCCTTTTTTAATCCGATTTTAAATTTGCGCAATTTATTGTACCTTATCAGTTATATAATTTAGCGAGGATTTAATAGATAATATATTCATTTTGCCCCAATATAGGCTGAGGCGGGGGTAACAGTTAAGGATGTGTGTATGCTCCTGTGCCGGCAATCCAGAGATTCAGGATTCCCCGCTGTCTCTGTGGCTGTATGATGACTGCTATAGCTCATACATGCGGCCACTTTTTAAATTTAGCATTCATTTAACGTGTCTCAATTGACATCCCCTGCTGGACCTTATATGCATTTTTTACAGCTTCAATGTTTGCTGCAAAGCGCTCGACTGTCGCTTGCCCGGCAAAACGCACGTCAAATCCAATGGACCCGGTTGCGGTATTTACAACAAACAAGGTAACTCCTTTATTTAAATAGGTAATGAAAATGCCAATGGAAACAATAAACAACAGCATAATTAGCAGTAGTACAAAAGAGTTTGCTCCGACTCCGGATAACATACCGAAAAACACTAATAAATCAAAAACAAATAAGATTATAGCCGCCACCAAAAGGCCGGTTTTCCTTTTCAGCCTAAATTCCATACCAACTATATCCTGCAAATCCACAACATGCGTTAAAGCGGTTTTCTTCAAATTCTTGTCCACATCACTCTTGAATAGTTTTCCGCTTAGATACATCCGTTTATCAGTTAAGGTAACACCGGTACTTGTTAAAGCACCTGCGCCAACGGCATTGCTCATATATCCATTTCCAAGGCGTGCAATTTCAGTTTCCTCTTGGTTCTGGGCATCCTCTGGTCTGGTTGACATATTGTACCCACCTGTTGTTTGTGCCTGAGAGTAAGAATGCTCTTGGGTGTTAGCGGTTGGTGGGGGTTGGGGGTAAGGGTTCTGAGACGGATACATTACATTCTGGTTGTTTTGAAACGGTGTAGTTTTGGATCTGCCATATACAGAAACAAAAATCAAAACGAAAGAGGAAATGAGCCCAACCCAAGCGCCGATAGATGGTGATATTTTTATAAAATAGCTTGAGAATCCATAAAAATCATGGTAAAGCTTGTTAGCCTGATAGTAGGTCAGCAGGATAATGGCAATGTAAACCAATGTGTTCAATATTGCTGCAAACCGAACAAATTTACCAACGCTTCTTTTACTTGTCAGGGTTATAATTACTCCAATTAATAGCATTATTAATATAACACCTAACGCTCCAAAAAGTAGTGTGTCAAGAAATAGTAAATAGTCTGAAGCGTAATTTTTCACAAAGTTTTTACCAAGCTGATTAAACCATTTTGATATAGGCGATGTGTTTGATGAGTTTAATGTGTTTGTAAACGTTTCAAACAGTGAGTACTCCGGGTTGGAATTATTGATTATTGGCAGAGGACTCAGTGCTGGAATAAACGCGCTTACAATAATGAATAATGTTAATAAAAGGGTGAATATTTTTCTTATTACATTGTTCATAAAGTTATCCCTTATCCTTTATATGTATTTTAATTAATGCCTGTTTGCAGCACAAAGGATTTGCGGCGTGTGTCCGCAAATCCAATCAGGCAGTCAGTCAAATGTATAATGCGAAAGCATTTGTTCTAATTAAGTGTGCCATAGTTTGAAGGACCAAAAGCCGCAGAGCACATAATATTGAATACCGTTTAGCTCATAGTAACTCTGCTGCACACTATAATTGATATATGGGTTGTCTCTTCTATCAGGGTAACTCCTAGAATACAACAAATCAAGAGATAAAACAACTTATCAGAGCGCTTGAAAAAATAAAATATAAGGGTTTCTAACAGAAGTAGGCTTTAAGGACGGCTGTCTTTACACTATCCAATTGTAATGTTTACCTGAAGGAAACTTTCGCTCCTTATATTCTCACCCGGCTTTCCAACAGCTTAGTATCTTCGTCTCCAGTCTAAATCGGAGTTCTGTTTCGCTGCCGTTTAGGATATGCTGGTCACTGCATGGAGGATGGACAGTGCATTCGGGGCGTCTGGCCATGTTTATAACATGCCCTGTGGAGGCCGCCCCCTACGAAATGAGAATGAAACCACTGCCGGCAAAGAAAAGCTGGTGCTTTACATAAGTGCCACATATTCTGAAACAAGCAAACGTATGTTTTCCCGCAATTGCTTCCGGGTTGTTGACATGGTATTTTTTCAGCATGGCCCTATTTACAAGCACCGAATATTACTGCATAAAAGCAAAGCTATATCCGCTTAAGGCAGATGACAAGGCAGTTACAGAAAGACGAAGCCGCAGCAATTCGGATATTGAACGCTGCGGCTCTGAGCTTACAGGTTTTTTGCATAGGCTCCGATTTGCTTGTCCATATTTGAAATATGGTGAGTCAGCCAGTTTAAAATCATTTGATTTGCATTAATGATTAAAGCGATATTTCCGCCGGATTGCTGATACTCCTGTTTTAACTTAGAGAGCTCCTCGACAAATTTTTTATGAGCGGTTTTTTGCTGCTCAAGGCCGGGGTAATTGATTTTTGCCATATAAGCTTCTTCATCTCTGAAATGCTGCTTTGTATAATCGTCCAGAAAATCCAGCATTTCACCGATTGTCTCTTTTGCCCTCTTGTTTTTTCCCGCTTCAAAAAGATCATTGACTTTTTCAAACAGTGATTTATGCTGTGCGTCTATGCTTTCGACTCCAACGGAAAGATTCGGCGTCCATATGATAGCCATTTTACTGCTCCTTTCCCATTTGTTGATTTACATTTTACCACTAATAGTAATTGTTTGCAATAGCAATATGATAAGTAGATGAAAGAGCGTATTGCACAGCATAATGGTGCCATGAAACACGCTAAAGTGAAACAATATGAGCTAAGCCGGAGCAACTACCAGATTATTTCAGAGGCTCAAGAGTTTTAATAATATAATCCGGAGTACCGAACAGAGTGAACCGCGCTTTGCTCTCATTTTCTATAAATTCATAATCAAACCTCGCCCCGGAGAACTTGATTTCCTGATTATTAATGACAGATATCAGCTTATCACAAATTTGCTTGCCCTCGTCCTGACCTTCGCAGTAATAATCAACGATTGTACATATCTGAATATCGCCTTGGATATCCGTATTAACACCATCAATGAAATCCAGCACCTGCTGTTTGTCGCTGTTTTTTATTTCCCGAGAAATACCGTTGCTGTCAAATAGATTTTGAATCTCCTGCATAGTAAATCTCCATTGACCGCCGATTTTTTCCCCGTAAGGCTGCCGTTTTTAAATAATTCCGAATAGTTCTGGAGTGTAGAGCTTATCAAACTCTGCCATATGAAACCCTCCTTAAATAATTCGGACAACACATCGTATTGATGCTCTCTGGCTCTTTCGTTATATTGCATATACTTTCATATGTAAATACACATTTTCACAAAATTTCATAGCCAACTAACAACAGCTATGATAAGAGCTAATAGCGAGGATTTTAGAATAATAATAGGGTATGGCACTAAGGCGGTATTGCGCGGTACCGTGCTCTTTTGCAATAAGCTGATAATACAGTTATATACCGAGGCTCAATTATGCAGTGAGCAGCATATGCTTAAACCCCCATATCTTGAAAAATCATTCCTGTACTATTATGTTGATTGTATACGGTTATCTTTCTGTTTACTGGAGCTGAATGGGGAGGGTAACATTTTCAGACAACAAGGGAACGTGGTTTAGATACTTCGGGCCGCATGTGTCTGGACAGAGGGGGGCTCAACAGAACGGCGGACGTCAGTTGCCGTCGATCGTTTTAAAAAAGCGCAGGATGCAGCCCGTCGATAGTCGTAACCCTGCACTCCTCTGCTCCGGCTTTTTTGCACTTTACATTTGCTGCCAGGTGATGTATATTCATCGTGTCGGGTGGATTAATATTCCTGTTATGGTTGCCCTTATGCCTGGGAACCGGCAAAAGGGAACAAAACCGGGCAGGTAGGGTTAAAGGAGGGAGAAAAAATGGAAGCGCCTTGTCGGAATAATACCAAATACATAGATGTGGAACGCCTCGAGTTTACAGTAACCAATGCCTGCACCGGCCGCTGCAAGCACTGCTCCAATGGCGGGAATGCCTCTGACGGTGAGAGCCTGGAAGCGGGGGCGGCGGTGGTCGCTGTAAAACGGCTTGCGGAAAACTTCAAGATCAAATCCGTCATGACCTTCGGAGGCGAGCCCCTGCTACATGTGGAAACAGTCTGTAAAATTCACGCCGCGGCCCGCGAGTGCGCAATTCCCAACCGTCAGTTGATTACAAACGGCTTTTTCTCCCGGGACAGTCGGGAAATTGACCGGGCGGCGGAAGCTCTATGCGCCTCCGGAGTCAATGACGTCCTGCTCTCCGTGGACGCTTTTCATCAGGAATATATTCCCCTGGAGCATGTCTTAGAGTTTGCCGACAGTCTTTTAAGACATGCTGTTCCCTCACTTCGTGTTCAGCCTGCCTGGCTTGTGAACGAAGCCCATGATAATCCGTATAACAATGAAACCAAACGAATATTAAAAATATTTACAGACAAAGGAATCCGCGCCAATGAAGGAAATAACATTTTCCCGGCGGGAAACGCCCTTGTCTACCTGGCCCAGTGGTTCTCGCCGCCTGAAGAACCGGATCTGTCGGTTCCCTGTGGCTCCGCCCCCTATACGGCCCCCCTTGACGAAATCGGTGGGTTTTGTATAGGCCCTGACGGTGAGGTGAACCTGTGTTCGATTTCAATCGGCAATATATACCGGAAGGATATTATGGATATAGTCAATGAATATGATCCATATGACAAGCCATCCACCCGGGCGCTGCTCAGAGGAGGAGTGGCTGAGCTCCTGAGCTATGCCAGGTCCCTGGGCGCGGATGTTGACATAGGCGATTGCCATACAGCCTGCAACGTCTGCCACAAAGTGATGGCTGCTATTAGCGAATAAACAAGGGAAAAACAGAAAGGTGATAATAATGCGGTCTGAGCAGGAAATGATGGACTTAATATTGGGTATGGCAAGAACGGACGAGCGTATTCGGGCAGTATATATGAATGGCTCGAGAACCAATCCGAATGCGCCTAAAGACATTTATCAGGATTATGATATTGTTTTTGTGGTTACAGAGATCATGACCTTCATAAATGATAAGAGCTGGATTGCGCACTTTGGCACTCCGCTGATAATACAGGAGCCGGACTGGAATGATGTGCATACCGGAATAGAGAATGCTGCCCACGATTTTAGCCGCCGTTATGCCTGGCTCATGCTGTTTGATGATGGAAACAGGATTGATTTGAGCCTTGAAACAAAAGAAGAAGGCGTGAAAAAATTTCTTTCGGACAAGCTGACCGTATTGCTGCTTGACAAAGACAACCTGCTGCCTGAAATACCTCCGCCGTCTGATGAGGATTATCATGTAAAGAGACCGATGAAAAATCAATATCTGGCCTGCTGCAATGAATTCTGGTGGTGTCTTAATAATGTGGCAAAGGGCATTGCACGGGACGAGCTGCCCTATGCGATGGGCATGCTAAACCACTATGTGCGGGATATGCTCAATGAAATGGTGCAGTGGCATATAGGCATTAAGACCCATTTTTCTGTATCCACAGGCAAAATGGGTAAATATTTCAAGAAATATCTTTCGTCGGAGCTGTATGGACAATACGCAGCCACATATTCCGGCAGCGACTATGCGGATATGTGGGCATCAGTGGATATAATGTGCGATTTGTTCCACACACTGGCGGCGGAGGTGGCGGAGCATATGGGCTTTTTCTACCGCCAGGAGGAAGAGGACGGGACGAGGAAGTACTTGGAAATGGTGAAAAAAGGCATATCTTAAGAGAAACGCTTGTGATATCGCATGAAAGCGCATTTTTGGATTGTCACAGATATGGAAAACTGCGGCCTATAATTTTGCGCGCTGGGATGATTTGCTGTATTTGTTTTAACAGCCACCCGGTGTCCTTTGATACGCATGGCTTGAGCTGCTTCTTTTCCGATGATATGATTTTTATCGGAAAGCGGAGCTGTTTTTATTGCAGCAACCCAAGCTTTAAAAAGTGCGTTAAAAGGAGCCGATATTATATGATAACGCCCATAAGGTCACAGCGACTATATATTGGAGAATTAGATGAGAGCTTGGCGGAGAGCGTTCATAAAAACTCCCTTGACGAGGACAACCGGCGCTTTGTGCCCGATGAGGTCTTTGAAACAATAGATGAGGCCAGGGAAAGGATAAAGGCTCTGATATCGTTCTATTCGCGAAAGGATATGCCCCTTGTGTATCCTGTTATTTTGAATGACGGACGGCAAATAGGTCATGTTCAGGCGGTCCCCATAGAGGGCCGATGGGAAGTAGGTTACCACATAGCAAAGCAGTATACGGGCAGGGGCTACGCCACGGAGGCGGTGAGAGCTTTTATAGAGCCGATTATGAAATGGCTCGGCATATCCCGTATTTACGGCATTTGCCGCACGGAAAACATAGCTTCGAGAAGAGTGCTGGAAAAGTGCGGCTTCTCGCTGGTGTTTGTCGGGAGCGGTCCCTATCATGGTGAGAAGCAAAACATATGCCGCTATGAATATGAAGGGTGAATACTTTTTGAGCGGGAGCAGGTTCTGAAGCAAATCATTGAGGAGATCAAATTGCAATAATAAAACAGGTTTACGGAGCTGCCAGCTTATGATATTATTGCAATACTATGGGAAGAGAATGTTGGGGGATAAAAATGAGTATTATTTTCGCAAATGTAACTCCCGCAATGCTTGATGACTGCGCAAAAGTCATCAGGGAATCCTTTATTACCGTAGCGAATGATTTCAACCTGACAAGGGAAAACGCGCCCACCAATCCAGCATTTATCGAAGGAGACACCCTCAATAAAATGTACGAAAAGAACATAAGTATGTTTACGGTTTATAAAAGCGATGTCCAGATAGGTTTTGTGGCCATAGAAAAAGCGGACGACACCCTTTACTATATGGAGAAGCTGGCCATACTCCCGGAGTACAGGCACAAAGGCTATGGGATAAAGGTAATGGATTTTGTGATGAGATTTGTGAAAAGCAGAGGCGGAAAAAGAGTTTCGATTGGAATCATCAATGAAAATACGGTATTGAAAAACTGGTACATAAGCTACGGCTTCCGAGAGACCGGGACAAAAACGTATCCGCACTTGCCCTTTACCGTATGCTTTATGGAAAAGGAGCTTTAGTCAAAACAAAAGGAAAAGCTATGAAACGAAAAAAGACAGGCTTCGGGATGATAATATTAATGGTTTTGGGCACAGAAGCCTTGCTTTTTGCATGTCAGACACAAAAAAAAGCGGAGAAATCGTCTTTCCTGCCTATGAGATGGAAAACCCGCAAAGTATTCCCTATTATGATATGATAAAACGGCAAAATTTTCATTGGATGCGGAGGTTCCGGAGCTGGAGAGCATAGGAATACTCTCATATGACAAGGTGTACATCGGGATAGCGTTCATGCCTGATACGGTCACAAAGAAGCAGGCTGAGGCAATAGCCCGGAGCATCAGCCTGGATGCCATAAACTAAAACAATCATAGATAAAACAGGTGACGTTTCAGTGTCTTACATTGATGCCTGCTGAACAATTCGAAAACGCATTTGTTCAGGGGACATTACATTAGACAAGGAAACGTCACCTGTTCTATTTCGTATCAGTCTGCTATGTAATAACAGTGGTCCAAAATCACATATCCGTTTTCGTCAGGTTCTGTGAAGCGCGGGCAGGCATACCGCTCGAAAAACCAGAATGCCCCCTCAGAATCCGTAACAGGAGTAATTCCGTTTGCTCGAAATACCTCCATGACAAGATCATCCTTGCCGTATATATCCGGCTCCGGACCGTGAATCCAGCACACACCCAGCATGCTGTCGGGCATATCCAAATGCTGATAACCCTCAGGAACTGTTGTGCCTTCCGGGGTAAACATGCCAATCCAGTATTGGAAGGGTTCGCCGTTTTTATAGCGCATCAGCCCGATATATGCATCCGCATCCTCGAAGAAATCGGCTTTATAACCCGGAGCATTTTCAATTTCTGCAAACAGGTTGTTTTTAAACCAGTCGCCCCACTTGGCGCTGAATGACCCGTTAACCCTGTCCTCGTCTCCGTATTTTTTTCCGATGAATCGCACTGCAGGCATGCCCTGCCTGTAGGGTTTAATAATTTCTACCATGTCGTTCACTCCTGTTTAATAATCCTGTACTTGAGCCTTTCGGAGATAATATAAGTGCCGTCATAACTATCAGGGTCAATATCCTCGTTAACATCGTCCCCATCCTTCAGGAATATGGATTTACCGTCTCGATACAGGATATTGGCAAAAAAGATTAAGGATGTTCGTAGCGGAGGGGTAGGTATAAGTACCATCTTTAGCGTGTTTTCAAAAAACAGCTCTACAGTAAAGTGATTTTCATAATCATGGCATAAGCCCTCTAATCTAACGGAGACCTGCCGCTGATTATCAATAACATGGGTACCGGAACCAACACATTTACTGCCGGATACATAGCTTATGGTGCTCACACCGTCATGAAAATAGCCAGCATAGTCAAGGAAAGTCTTTAGGGCTGCTTAATCGGTGATTTCACAGAACCCGCCGGAAATATCCACCTCATAGTCCATAAACCATCCTTTTTTCTCAAAAATATGCTTATAAAAGCGAAGCCGAAAGCGGCACCAGGATGACTACAATATACCAATTACAACAATTAAAGGCAAGAACTCTTTTTGTTTATTAAAAATGATTATCATTCTTGCTAATTTTGCTAAAGCTTTGACAAAGTCCATTCGATAATAATATATGACCTATAAACAGAGAAAGAGTGATATGGATATGAAAATGGCCACTAAGATAATACTGTTTGCGATTATAATGGTAGTCGCGTCTGTGTCGATAATATCGGCACTGGTTATGATTGAAAACACCGCATACAATGATAAGGTGAGCTATGATCGCCTGGCCACAGCAACCATGGATTTGAATAATAAAATCAACCAGTTACGTGAACAGTCGCAGGCTTATGCCGTTTTGATATCTCAAAACCAGAGTTTAATTGAAGCTGTTGAAAAAAGTGACAGGAAAGCAATTGAAAAAACTATAAAAGATCTCAATAAATTTGCAAAGTTGGACGAGATCACAATAACAGATGAAAAGGGTAAGGTTTTATATCGCTATCACGAACCTGAGCAGTTTAACGACATCATCATAGAGGAGCTGACCGTGAAACAGGCGCTGGACGGGGTGACCTCCGCCACAATAAATAAAAATATCAATGAGGACCTGGCAAGTCAGTCCGGCGCTCCCATTGAGAGCAGGAACGGGAAGCTTATAGGCACTGTAAGCGCGGGATTTGTTTTTGAAAACGCCTCAATGCTCGATGAGCTCAAAGAGCTCCACAATACGGAGTTGACCATATATTCAGGAAGCAGAAGCATCGGCACCACAATAATGAATAGCGGTGTCCGGGGCACGGGAAACACTTTGGACGAAAACATTCAGCAGATCGTTCTGAAGCAGGGACAGACCTATACCGGCAAAGTCAGGATTTTCGATGTTACATATATATGCAGATATGAACCCCTTTTAAATTCCGGCGGATATTGTGTAGGAGTTATTTTCTCCGGGCTGCCCGTCTCGGAGGCCAAAGCTGCCTCTATGAAAACCCTCCTGCATATTATGATTGCTCTGCCGCTGATAATACTGATAAGCGCGGTTTTGCTGCGCGGCTTTGTCCACTCAAAAATCAGGCGCCCGATGCTCAGACTGACCCAGGCATCAAATTCCCTGGCGGAAGGGCAGCTGGATATTCAGATAGACGAATCTGGAAAAAGGGACGAGGTCTCCATGCTTGAGCATGCAATGCACGATATGATTTATCGGCTCAAGAGCTATATTTCCGATATAAGCCATGTGCTCAATGCCATGGCGGAAAATGATTTGACCAAGAGCAGCGCAGTTGACTATTATGGTGACTTCGTTCCGATTAAGGAAGCGCTGTCATCAATCGTTGAATCTCTGAATACCACATTGTCTATTGTCAGGAGATCCGCCCAGCAGTTCAATGAGAGTGCGTACCAACTGTCCGGTTCGGCCCAGACCCTTGCCCAGGGCGCAACCGAACAGGCCGATGCTATCAGCAGGCTGACCGAGTCAATCGTAAAAATATCCGATGATGTGGAAAACAACGCAAAAAACGTTCGCCTCACAAAGAAGTTTGTGGAAGAGGCCGCCATGGGCATTGACAGTGGCAACGAGCAGATGAAAAAAATGATGACGGCTATGGAAAATATTAAAAAATCCTCTGTAGAAATAAATAAAATAATCAAGACCATAGACGATATTGCTTTCCAGACAAATATACTGGCTCTTAATGCGGCAGTTGAATCCGCCAGAGCGGGGGCGGCCGGAAAAGGCTTTGCCGTGGTGGCCGAAGAGGTGCGAAATCTGGCAGCCAGGTCGGCAGAAGCCGCCAGACAGACAACATTGTTGATAAATAGAGCAATAACAGATGTTGAAGAGGGGTATGACCTTGCGGACAAGACCGCAAAGGTATTTGAGGATGTTACAGTGAAGGCAGAGAGCGCCGAGGTATCTGTGTTGGAAATTGACAGGGCATCGGAAACCCAGTCCCTGGAGATACAGCAGATTAAAGAGAATATAAAGCAGATTTCCGATGTGGTGCAGATGAATACGGCGGCCTCCCAGGAGACGGCGGCTGCCAGCCAGGAGTTGCTCAGCCAGTCTGAGCTGCTAAATGAGCAGATTGCCAAGTTCAAGCTTTTGGAGGAGGAAATACCGGTCGCGCTGCTGGATGATAACGAAGAAAAATCCGCAGTGGTGCCCCTTGATGATGAGGCAATCTCTTCAAAGTATTTTTAATATAATGTCCACTGAACAAATGCTTGCGTATTCGCAAAAAGAGGAAAATGCTCTTTTTGACGGGCAAAACAAACCTGTTTTGCCCGTTTCAGATACATTAATATAGATGCACGAGCCGGTGAAAGCAAATAATCTTTGCCGGTTTGTACTCTGTTTTGATGTCTTTATGTAAAAACCCATCCGTCACCGTATAATCTGGAGGCCGTATCCACGGCCGCCTGCCTGTCCGATGCGGGGGCAGATATGTAGCAGTCGGAATACCCATCTTTATCCTCTCTGGAAAGATATATAACGATTTTATCAAAAGCCCCTTCTATGTGAATATCCCCCAGCCAAGTGATAGAGTTGCTGGTTCTGGAGTAATAGGCGAGAGGGCCTGAGAAGTTAGGCTCCTCGTTGAAAGTAATTTTCATCATCTCGGAATATATATCTCTGTTAAGCCCTGTAAAAGATATATCTCCGACAAAAACATTATCTTGAAAAAGATATTGCAGATATAAGCCCTTTATTTCAAGTTCAACGTTTTCAGTGAATTCCCCATCGTTGTTTACCCAGCGGATGCCGGCTATGGTCATGTTAATTCTTGTGGGAAACGGCATAAAGCAGGTCAGTGTCACAATAATTGATAATACAATAATCAGCAGGATTATTTTTTTCCCCATAATATGCTTCCTTTGCAGTTTAAAGTTTTCATTGGTTAATACAGTTTTCGTCAGCAGGGCAATGTGCCGAAGCAAATTGCCCCAACAATACCACAATATACCACAAAAGCACAATAAATCCAACTGCAAAATTATACTATATTCTGTGGGAAATATTGCTTATATATGTTGTAATTGCAACATATATGCCGGAGAACTTATGATATATTTTATTCAGGGAACAACAGGCATGATTGCCGGAGATTTAAGGGGGATAACCATGGTTGAGCAGGTATTTAAGCTGGCTGGCGGAAATGAAAAGGTAGTTGAAAAAGTCATTTTTGATGAAAATGTTCACTACCTTCATATGGTGTTTAATAAGGGAGAGGGGCTGCCTGAGCACTTTTCAAATTCAAATGTGTATATGACCGTTATCAGAGGACGGCTCTCAATTGGGCTGGATAATCAGGAAATCCACGAGTACGAAGGGGGGACCCTTCTGAAGATACCGGTTCAGACCAAAATGAATGTGGAAAACCTGCATGATGAAACCCTGGAGCTAATCGTTGTGAAAGCGCCGGCTCCAAAGAAAAAGGGGGAATAATATGAAAAAATATGTTTGCATCCCATGCGGCTATGTCTACGATCCGGAGGTGGGAGATCCGGACAGCGGCATTTTGCCCGGCACGGCATTCGGGGATTTGCCCGAAAACTGGCAGTGCCCGCTTTGCTTTGTAGGCAAGGACGACTTTGAACCTTTGGATGAATAAAAGAAGCAACAAAACAGGGGGACGGTTCATATGCTTCTCAAAGCAAACGAACCGTCCCCTGATTCTTGTAAAAGGCTTAGTGTTATGTTAGTATGTGTTATGGGATTTTGTGTCATGTATAATGGGCAGCTTCCCGAAAGGTTTTTGTTACTTATTACAGTAAGTAGGAGATATGAACATGGGTAAAAATTAGAAAAAACGAGCCCTGTCATGCGGAAGCTTGGCTGCTAATATTATTATCCAAAACCCCTGAATATAGGAGGAGGCAACCCCATGATTGTTTACTTTTCCGGCACAGGAAACAGCCGCTTTGCGGCAAAGATGATCGCCTCTCATATAGGTGACAAGGTGGTGGATGCGGGCACTTTTATTAAGCAAAACCGCCGGGCGGAGCTGCGCTCCGAGCGGCCATGGGTGTTTGCAGCGCCCACCTATGCCTGGCAGCTGCCCCGCATATTTGCAGACTTCATCCGAAGGGGTAGCTTTGATGGCAGCCGGACCGCCTATTTCGTCATGACCTGCGGCAGCGAAATCGGCAATGCAGCTACGAAAATCAAGGAGCTTTGCTGGGAAAAGGGCTTTGCATATCACGGGGTTCTGCCCGTTGTCATGCCGGAAAACTATATTGCCATGTTCAGAGTCCCGGGACCGGACGAGGCCTTCGGGATTATTGAGAAAGCCATGCCGCTGCTGCAAAGGGGCATTGAGTGCATAAGGCAGGGAAGGGCCTTTCCGGATGTAAAGGCCGGATTTGCCGACCGGCTGAGAAGCGCAATAAATCCGCTGTTTTATTCCATGTTCGTTAAAACTAAAAAATTTCATGCCATCGATACCTGTACGGGCTGTGGAAAATGCGTGAGAGATTGCCCGATGAACAATATAAGCATCTCTGACAGGAAACCTAGGTGGGGCAGCGCCTGCACCCACTGCATGGCCTGTATTTGCGGCTGCCCGGAGGAAGCCATCGAATATGGCAAGCGCAGCCGCGGTAAACCGCGCTATCAGTGCAGGGAATATGAGGAGTGAAATCTTGAAGATAGGTGTCGGCTCTTTGTCTCGTTTCTGGGATATAGAGCCGGCGCCTGCTTTATATAGCACCGGAATCAGTAATGGTGGCGGTTTTATATATACTTAATGAAGTGAGGGATTGTAGTAGCAATGTACGGGCGCCCGGCTCATTCTCTATAACTCTGAAGCATACCAGTATCTTATTACTGCCGCATTTAATATATTGTAAAAAGCAGTTGAAAATCTGGCTAAGTCCTATAAAGCCGTGGCTTCTGCGCTGGAAATAATTGAAATTTATGGGATTGTGATGTATTATAGGACTATACGTTTTTTGTGATGTTTTAAGGCGGGAAAGCTATACAGCGAAGGGGGATATAGTGTGGAGAAGATTATTGTTTTCGATGTAGAAACGCCGAATCATAAAAACGATAGGATATGCTCCATCGGACTAACAGCCGTTGAAAACGGGGAAGTGTCTAATTCGCATTATTATCTGGTTAACCCGGAATGCTTTTTTAATGATCGAAATACACAAATTCATGGCATTACGCAGTCTGATATTGCGGATGCTCCAACATTTCCCGAAATATGGGACAAGATTGGAGCTTTTTTTCGTGAAAACCTTGTTGCTGCACACAATGCGACATTCGACTTGTGTGTTCTCCGGAAAGTATTGCAAGGGTATGGTATTAATGAAACCTTAATCTACTATGTTGATACCTTAACAATGGCTAGATCCATTATAAAGGAAGCAGAAAACTACAGACTTCCGACACTATGTAATAAAATTGGAATCCCATTGAACCAACATAATGCAGCGAGTGATAGTCAAGCTTGTGCAAAACTCCTGTGTTGGTTATTAAACAATACCGGAGCTGAATTGGAACGCTACATAAAAAGCTTTGACCTCAATACAGTTGTATCTACTGAACAAAAAGATAAAAAAATCAGTGTAGAAAGTCAGTCACTTTTGACTCTAAGCGGCATTTTGACGGGCATTACCTGCGATAATCTATTAACGGAAGCCGAGGTGGAATACCTCAAAAGATGGATGGAGAATAACACCAATTTAAAAGGTAATTATCCATATGATAAAATCTTTTCCACCTTAGAATCTGCTCTTTCTGACGGAATACTTGAGCAAACCGAACTAAATGCTATGCTGAGGCTTTTTAAACAGGTTACGGATCCTGTCAATGAGTATTCATGTAAATGTGAAAGCTTAGTTATCACCGGAAAAAGCATTTGTTTATCCGGTGAATTCAATTATGGCAGTAAAGCAAAGGTCGGCGAAAAGCTGATAAGTTATGGAGCCAGCATACACTCGTCTGTAAGAAACAAAACTGACATTCTTCTTGTAGGCGGACAAGGAAGCTCCGCATGGTCTGCAGGCAAGTATGGCTCAAAAGTGAAAAAGGCACTGGAGCTTCAGGAAAAAGGGTTTAATATTCAGATTATGCGTGAAGCGGACTTCTTTTCAGCTCTGGAGGAATGATTATGGAGCAGATTACATTTGCTAATATAACTGCAACTAATTTCAATAAAATATAAAA
The DNA here is from genome assembly GCA_012520295.1 of Clostridiales bacterium. Taxonomy (GTDB): domain Bacteria; phylum Bacillota; class Clostridia; order Oscillospirales; family Oscillospiraceae; genus JAAYOP01. The sequence continues at coordinate 17,300 of JAAYOP010000021.1, forward strand.
GCCATGGAACAGGAGCTTATATACGATGATTTTATCAAGCATTTAAATAATGTTGAGTATTTGGCACTGTAAGTATAAGCATTCATAGCGATGGAGCTACAGCACAGCTGTCAGCAGATACGCAGTGGGATTACGCGCATAAGATTTAACAGGGAAATATATAAGCAGGAGAAGATAAAAATACTGTTAAGCGGGGTTATGGGCATGGACAAAAAAAGGTTATATGTCAAAATAAAGCTGGAATATGGCATTTACCACTAAGACAGGGGAAGCTTCTTTACCGTCAGGCACGAAGGCGTCCCCTGTCTGATGGTAAACAGGGGGGTAATATTGGATATAAAAAGTCCGATAATTATTAATAAGAAGAATTATGTGCATATCCCACTTTAATACAGTGATATTTTCCGGTGAGCAACAAAAGCATATCATGAGGTTTTCCAATGATTTATCCGCCACTATTTTCAATACTGTTTTTTTCCGTATGCATAGTATCTCTGGTCAGCGGTGTATTTGTGATACATAACAATCATAAAGCGCCGGCAAACAGGTGCTTTTTTGCCCTGGTTACAGCGGTGAGTTTCTGGTCCGCAGGTCTGGCATTTGCCAACATGGCTCCAGACGTAGCCGCATGTGAAATCTGGAGGCGGCTGTCTGCTGTCGGCTGGGGAACAGCCTATGCTATAATGCTTCATTTCTTCTTTATCATCACCGGCAAAGACAATTTGCTCAGGAGATGGTGGTTCTATGTACTGCTCTACCTTCCCGCTGTAATAACAGTACTGGCCTTTGCCGTCCCATCTGGTTTAAATCCGGTGCCCTATAGATTGGCCTCCACAAGATATGGCTGGACCAATGTAAAACCCATGGCCGAGCAAAATGTCTGGGATTGGATATTTAAAGTCTATTATTTGGGGTATACGATTATAGGCCTGGTAACAGTTCTTCTGTGGGGTAAAAAATCAACTGAGCATAACATAAAGATGCAATCACGCGCTATTTTTATGTCCTTCGGGGCTACCCTGCTTCTGGCCACATTAACCGATGTGGTACTGGGCAATTTTTTCGCCAAGCTGCCTCAGATGGCACCGGTTATTCTGCTGATACCGATAATAACCATATCTCGTACTATGAAAAAATACAGGTTTATTATAACTGAGCACGCCGTTAAAAAATCCAGTTATATTCGCCTTGTGGGCGGCGTTATTCTATATGTAATATTTCTTTATATCCAGATGAGAATTCAGGCGGACAGCGATATAATGGGCTTGAGTTTTTTAAGTGAGTCCGCCTTAAGAGGAATATTGATACAGCTACAGATGATAATCTCAATCTTTTTGGTGCTGATGGAAGAGAAGACCGGCTTTATTGCAACAATATTACTGAATATGGCAGGCATACTTGGCTCAACCGGCTATCTGCTTCGCAGTGGCACGGCAATCCCCCTGCCGGGAATTATATCAAATATAAGTGCGGTTTTATTGGCAGTGCTTATTTCCACATATAAAAAGAAAATGAATGACAATATTAAAAGAATAGAGGAATCAGAGAAAAAGCTGTATCGGATGGCATATTATGACAGCTTAACGGGACTGCATAACAAAGACTGGTTTGTGGAGCAACTGGGCAGATCAATATATACTGCTAAAAGGAATGCGGCAATGATAGGCGTGGTGTTTATTGATATAGATTCATTTAAAACGGTCAATGACACAATGGGTTATACCGCAGGAGATGAGGCCCTTAAGCTGATAGCAAACCGGCTGTCTGCCTGCCTGAGGCAGGACGATGCCATAACGAGATTTGGCGGAGATGAATATCTGATAATGGTCAACAATATAAAAGAACCTGAAGCTCTCCAAAAGGTATGCGACAGGATTAAGAATGCATTTAAAATCTCCATCTTACTGCAAGGTGTAGAGTATTTTGTCACAGCCAGTGCCGGTGTGGCGGTATATCCGATAGATGGTCAGGATCCGGAGACACTTATAAAAAACGCCGATATTTCCATGCACCATGCAAAAGACGGAGGCAAAAACCAGTGCGTTTTTTGCTCCTCGGAAATCAAAAATGATATCATTAAAAGGATGAAGCTGACAAACGACCTATACAGAGCCCTTGAAAGAAAAGAACTATATCTGGACTATCAGCCTCAAATAAAAATACAGACGCAGGAGATAATCGGATTTGAGGCGCTTTTGCGTTGGAAGAATGAGGAATATGGGATTGTATCTCCTAATGTTTTCATACCAATGGCAGAACAAACAGGTCTGATAAGACCCATTGGGCTGTGGGTTTTTAAAACCGCTTGCGAGCAGTTGAAGCAATTCCGCAATAGCTGTAAAAGGGATGTATTCATGGCTGTAAACCTGTCGGTAGAGCAGTTGAAGGATTCCAGTATTGCTGAGAAAATCGGCAATTTACTGGCCGAAACGGGAGCTGATGCCGGAGACATCAAAATTGAAATTACCGAGAGCGTTGCCTTCAATGAGGAGCCACATATCCTGCAGAGGATTAAGGAGATTAAAAGCCTTGGTATTTCAATAGCAATAGATGATTTTGGAACAGGCTTTTCATCCTTTACCCGGCTCAAGACATTCCCGATTGACCTGCTGAAAATTGACATCGATTTTGTTCACGGAATATCTTCAGGCTCAGAGAAGGATATGGCAATAATCAAGAGCATTATTCAGATTGCAGAAAACCTTGGGATTGCTGTGCTTGCCGAAGGAGTGGAAACAGAGCGGCAGTATAGGTATTTGAAAGACAATGGGTGCAGCATAGTTCAAGGCTATTATTTTTATAAGCCCGTACCGCCGGATGAAGCGGAGCGGATTTTAAAGAACTCGGAGGCAAATGCCGATTAGCCAATGCAAATAATACATATAAAAGGGGAGCGCTGAAAACGAAGATTATGGTTTTCAGCGCTCCCTTTAATATTACCGCGCAAAAACAATGGGGCTGTTAATCCAGGGCGCCGCAGAGAATGTTACTGGGTAGTTCATATTATCGAGAGGGATATCTCGTCTTTTTCACAAATATAGATTGACACTACCAGGTCGTATTCCAGGTCAACCAGCAGTCCCGCGCCTCCATAGCCACCGTGATTGTAGCTGCTGGCGCTGTGGAGCATACCAAGGGCATCATCCTTCTCGCCTTTAACTCCCAGCCGGACTCCAGTCTGTTCCGAGCCAGCAATAGCTCTCGGGAACACCCTTGTAATGGTTTCTGTCAGCAGCTTTGCGCTGGCAGGGAGAGAATGGGCTTGCCGTCCATTAGCTAAATCTCTTACCGGGCATCGCGGTTAAAGGCCCACTTCAAATGCCAGCGTGACCGCTTCAATAAGCATTCAGCAGCTTGTTGTTATTTGTCTTACCAAAGCCGGCTCTCTTTGCGGCTTCCATAATTATCTCTACATGCTCTTGCTGTCGCTTGTTACTCTCCTCCTCGTCCAGCCCCGATGTGTGCAGGAGAAGTTCCTTATTCTCGCCGGTAAACTCCGGAAAATTGTTCTGAATACGCCCGAAGAAATTGATTTTACCCTGCTCCTGCAGGATGGCGGCGCTAAACCAAAGGAGGTAAAAACTATGAAGCTGATAAAGATGAAGCATATTTTATAGGCCACGGCGCAAACGGCTCCCTTTTATACAAAATGAAAACCGACTGTACGGCTAATTTGGCGCTGCCGGAATACGCGCCGCCCCAAGGATTGCCCCATGGCGAGGTGCATAGATGGGGAAGGTATACTGTTTGTTGCCGAGAAGCCGCCCCTTTGGAGCGGCGACTGTCTGGAGCCAATACAGGTGCGCATAACGCTGTATGTCAACGAGAGAAGGTAGGGGCAGTAACTGTCTCAAGGCATAAATCTAAAAAAAGCCCGGTCTCCCGGGCTTTTTAAACTAATGGATTTCTTATTTCAAAAACAGCGGGGTTGAGAGATAGCGCTCGCCTGTATCGGGCAGGATGACGACGATTGTCTTACCAGCGTTTTCAGGCCGCTTGGCCGCCTGGGTGGCCGCCCATGCCGCCGCGCCTGAGGAAATGCCGACGAGAAGACCCTCAGTCTTTGCCAGCTGTCGGCATGTTTCGAAGGCGTCCTCGCCTTTGACCGCGGCAATTTCATCATAGATTGAGGTATTGAGAACCCGGGGGATAAAGCCCGCGCCGATGCCCTGGATTTTGTGGGAGCCTGCCCGGCCTTCGGAAAGCACTGGTGAGTCAAAGGGTTCCACGGCAATAATTTTGATATCCGGGCTTTTGGATTTCAGGAATTCACCTGTGCCCGTGATGGTGCCACCCGTGCCGATGCCGCCCACCAGGATATCCACCTTGCCCTCCGTATCCTCCCAGATCTCAGGCCCCGTTGTCTCACGATGTACCCGGGGATTTGCGGGATTATCAAACTGTCCCGGAATAAAGGAGTTTTCTATTTCAGCAGCCAATTCTTCAGCTTTTTCTATGGCGCCCTTCATGCCCCTGGAGCCTTCGGTCAGGACAAGCTCTGCACCGTACGCCTTAAGGAGATTTCGCCGCTCGACACTCATTGTTTCCGGCATTGTGAGGATAACCCGGTAGCCTTTTGCTGCCGCCACTGAAGCCAGTCCGATGCCCGTATTGCCGCTGGTGGGCTCAATAATGACCGAGCCGGGCTTTAAGAGCCCTTTGACCTCAGCGTCCTCAATCATTGCTTTGGCAATTCTGTCCTTAACGCTGCCGGCCGGATTAAAATACTCCAGCTTTGCCAGGATTTTCGCTTTCAGATTGTACTTTTTTTCGAAATTGCTCAGCTTAAGCAGGGGAGTTTTGCCTATGAGCTCTGTCAGGCTCCCATAAATTTTAGGCATGATAAAGACCTCCAAAATAGATATAAATCATATATGATTAATCTGATATTAATCATCCTGAGAAGATTTGTCAAGATTTTTTCAAATAATAGTAATTCAATATGAAAAATATGTATTGACTTTTCCTGCCTGTTCTTTTATTGTAATGCATATATATAAACTATGAATTAAGCAGGTAAATTATGAGGATATCCCCAAAGGGGCGTAACGCGCTGGCCTCGGATGTTTATCTGGCACAGAGATTTACCTCCGGTGAATATGTAACGGTTATGGGCAGCTCAGAGGGACTCGGGATTCTAAAATAATGTCCACTGAACAAATGGGTTTTACAAAACGCATTTGCAAAACAGCAAAACAAACCTGTTTTGCCTGTTTCAGATACATTGCTTGACTGCCTGAACGGATTTGCGGACACATGCCCCAATTCCATTTTTCTGCAAATATATCCGGAGCAGTCTGTCAACGGCAGCCTGGAGGACCCATTGAGAAGTACCATGGGGGCATAACCCTGGAGGAATTGGTGCAGGAAACCTGATAAGAACAAAACGGATGAGGGACTGATATTCTATATATAACCGTATACCCTCTTCATTATGTATAATAAGGAGCGGCTATTGTGGATATTAAAACATTATGCGTTCATGGGAACACCCGCAATGATGACCGGACGGGGGCGGTGAGCTTCCCAATTTACCAGTCTGCCACCTTCGCCCATCCCGGTGTAGGCGAGTCCACAGGATATGACTATACCCGTGTCCAAAATCCCACAAGGGAGCATCTGGAAAAAATAATGGCGGTGCTGGAGGGGGGGACGGATGCCCTGGCTTTTGCCTCGGGGATGGCGGCAATCGCGTGCCTGGCAGAGCTCTTTTGTCCCGGCGACCATATCATCGCTTCAGACGACCTGTATGGGGACTCTGTACGCTACTTTAACAGTATTTCAGTGAAAAACGGCCTTCTTTTCGATTTTGTGGATACGTCCGATATGGCGCTCATTGAAAAATGCTTAAGACCGGAGACCAAAGCCGTTTTTATTGAGACCCCTACAAATCCTATGATGCAGGTGACGGATATCCCAAAGGTATCAGACCTTACCCGGAAAAACAACATCCTTTTTATCGTGGACAATACGTTTCTGACGCCATATTTTCAGCGCCCCCTTGAGCTGGGGGCCGATATCACGGTCCACAGCGGGACAAAGTATCTCGGAGGGCACAATGATACTCTGGCAGGCTTTCTTGTGACAAACCGTGATGATATCAGTGAAAAGCTGCGAAATATCTATAAGACGGTGGGTACATGTCTTTCACCCTTTGACAGCTGGCTCATTATCCGGGGCGTAAAAACTCTGGCTGTGCGCATGGAAAGGCATCAGGATACGGCCATGAAGCTTGCCCGGTGGCTGTGCGGCCATGAAAAGGTCAAAAAGGTATATTATACAGGCTTGCCGGATCATCCTGGATATGCCGTTTCCGCCAGGCAGGCCACAGGCTTTGGGGCCATGATATCCTTTGAAACGGCGGACAGGGAAACGGCCAGACGCGTTCTGGAGGGTGTGAAACTCATTCAATATGCCGAGAGCCTGGGCGGAGTTGAATCCCTTATCACATATCCGGTTCTTCAGACCCATGCCGATATTCCGGCGGAGCAGAGGGCCGCAAAGGGAATTGACGAAACTCTCCTGCGCCTCTCCGTGGGCCTTGAAGCCTTTGAGGATCTCAGAGACGACCTGGCGGCCGCTCTGGAGGAAAGTAAATGAGACACAGGGTTTTTGACCAGAAAGGAGCGGCTGTAACCAGACGGGGATGATGGGTATGGCTGCCTCCAGTGGCGGGCGTGCCTGGCTGGAGGAACTTAAAGGGCACTTAACTGTTGTGTGCAGCTTCATGGCGGAAAAGCTGCCGTAGCTAAAGCACTCAGCTATCGGAGTTACCGCAGAGTATCAGGAGGCTCCCTTTTCCGGACCCGTTCCGAAAAAGAGAGCCTTGCTTTTTCCGCCGGGAAATCCCTCAGCTTTTTTATTTTAAAGCTATCGTTTTATCTGCAGGTAGAGCTCATCGCCTGCAGTGGGCTCTGTGATGGTGGTCTCATCGTTATAGACCAGCAGCTTCTTGCCGCCAACGATTTTCTGGGTGATTTTATAGCGTTTCTTGTCATGGGGATAGAAGGGAATGAAGCAGATGGGCTTGTCGGCACGTATGACGGTTACGGCCCCCCGCCAGGCTCCCGGCGGAACAGCCACCACACCGGGCTCTGTAATCCTCACCGGCTGCATATTTTCGGGGCAATCTCCCAGCATGACCTGGATTTCGGCATCAAAGCTGGCCCACGGCTCCACGGTGTCGGTACCTGAAAACCACAGGAATTCAGCCACCTGTCCGTTGCTGACCGGCTCATCGTCCCCGAGCTTACAGGGAGCGGTGATGATGTTGAAGCTGAACTGCATCACCGTATTGGGCATATCCTCTTTGCCCTTGAAAACGCATCTCGGGTTCATAACCGCGTCGCCCAGCTTGTGGTAATCCTTTCGCAGTTCAACAATACAGTGCTTATATTTTCCGACAGTCGAAGCGTTTTTATAAAAGGGCTCCATGTACCTGCGCACGTCCTCTTCCGTCTCATCGGGGTTGGTAAAGCACAGACCGCAGAAGGTGCACTCCTTATCTGGTTCCTTGACACAGTATCTTATCTTGTCCTTCTCGTAGATCCATTCCTCATTGCCATCCGCATTAAGCCGGGGATAGACCCTGCCGATTGTTGTTCCCACATAATACAGCATCGTGTTGATGCCCCGGTCCACCCTCTTGAAATAAACCGGGCTGTGGAAGACTCCCGGCGGGGCCATGACGATGGAAGGTTTATTTATATGGTATATCTCCATGGACTGGGCCGTGTCGCCTATGCAGAAGGCAACTTCGAATTCGGCGTCGAAGATGTTGGAAAGGTCGGCGCCGGTGAATACGAAGAAGTTGTAGGCCCCGTCGTGGATGTGGGGGATGTCCATGGTGCCCGGCCGGGTGGCCACCAGGAAGCCCGTACCGAAATTGCAGTCGGGGATAATGGAGTAGTTGTTGAAGAATTCCATGCGGGGGCTGGTGTAGCCGGCCCAGTTTGCCTTTGCGTCTGACTTGACAAAGGGGTGAAAGAATCTGGAAACGTCGCTCATATGCCATCCTCCTTAAATGTTGTATCGGCGTCCGCCCAGTTATGCGTGATTCGCCGCGGGTTAAGCGTCCGTATGGGAGCGCAAAGCGAGCTCTATTTTCCGCTCCAGCCTGTTGCGCAGGGCTTTCAGGTTAAGAAAATCGGCAGGCTTGCCGATGTGCTCCGCCACGATGTCACCGCCGAAATCGTGAAGCAGCAGGCCGTCAAAACATATTTTCGTCAGCTCGCCGGCGGAAATACCCCCAAAGTAGCCCCGCAGCAGTGCCGGGTCCAGTTCAAACAGTTCGATTGCCACCAGCGCGTGTTCGTAGACTGGTGGGGCGAGCACGGCGTCCGCAAAGTCGATGATGCAGAGCTCGCCCTGCGGCGTCAGCAGAATGTTGTCGCCGCAGAGATCACCGTGACAGAATACCTTTTCGCCGAAATTGCGGGACTTTATATACTCCAGCCGTTCGGCTTTGAATTTATCCGAGTATCTCTTATCCCAGCGGCGGTATCGGCCTTTGTCGTTTATCACGTCTATTCCGTTGAAGGGCTTGCAGGGGGTGTTCATCTTATCGGTCGCTGTCCGCAGTCTTCTTGCGGCTGCGATTTTTTCTTCGCCGCTCATGCTTTTGACAGCTTCGGAAAATTCCGCGCCCTCTATGTATTCGGTTATCATGTAGGCGAAACGGTATTTGTCCTCAACGACGCCGCTGGCAACCAGCTTCGGGGCCGCCACGCCCGTCTCGTTTGCCCTTTTTAAGGCGAAAAGCTCGGTTTTCAGGTCATCCGTCTGGTCCAGTCCGCTCTCGGCCGGCGCGAATATCTTGATGACGTATTCTCCGGATCTGAAAACGGCGTTGGTTCCGGGAGTGAGGGTCTCGATTTTTTCCGAAGGCAGGTTTTCCTTATTCAGAATGTATTCCACCAGCGGCGAAAAGGCCTGAACAGAGCGGAACACCCCGCCCCAGTCCGCCCGGGATTCAATTCTCTCCTTAAACAGGTTCACGGCGCAGTTTTATATATTCGCAATCTGCCGGACCCTTCCCAAACATTGTAGTCCTCAATCCAGGGCCTGACCGGGATATTGTATTCCATGAGCTTCTCCTTGACCTCTTTCACAGAGTAGTTCCGGCTGATTTTGGGCGAATAGAGCATGGAACTGATAATTGCCGCCGACGCGCCGGTTTTTGGAAAACCTCCGCCACATGGTCGGGGGTTCCTGCGCTTCCCGAGGCGATTACGGGTATGTTGACGCTGTTGCTGATCAGGGAGGTTATCTCGATGTCGTACCCGGAGTGGATACCAGGGACGCTGGGATTTCAAGCCTTCGCAGCGCGTTTAGAACGCTGGGCGCGTTGCCCGCCCTGTAGTCGATTACACCGATCATATGCAGCCCTTCCGTGAGGCTTCTTTATTTTTCTTTCCTATTATACAATAATCTGACGTCCTAAAAAAGTATTTGCAGCCAGTTTTATTCAGAAATATGAATTTTTTAGGATGCCGGAACGGCGCGGACGGATAATCTCCGGAAACACGGGGCATTTATCAAAAAAAGGGAGATTCGTGCAAGCCTGATCGAGTATGTTGATTTAAAGGAGAAAACATATGTGCGGAATTATAGGTTATGTTGGCGAGAAAAATGTCGTTCCGATTTTGATAGAAGGTTTACATAAGCTGGAGTACAGGGGATATGACTCGGCCGGGGTGGCGGTATTGGACGGAGACTGTATCCGGATAAGGAAATACAAGGGCAGGCTGTCCGTCCTGGCCGCGGGAGCTGCTTTTTGATTGGCGGGGAGCGGGGATACGGCCGGTAAATTTGCTTGCAAGCCAATTGAGGATAGGCTATATTGCTTTAATAATTCTTTTGAGAGCAGTGAGTTTGTGAACATAAGGTTTAGAGATGCGGGAAATGACGATTTGCAGTTTATTGTCGATATATATAATTCGACTATTCCGGGCAGGATGGTAACCGCCGATACCGAAGCCGTCTCGGTGGAAGACAGATTGGCCTGGTTTCGCGAGCATAATCCCGAGAAAAGACCTTTGTGGATTGTGGAGTATGAGGGCGAGCCCTGCGGCTGGGTTAGTCTTCAGTCTTTTTACGGAAGACCGGCCTTTAATGCGACCGCCGAAATAAGCGTCTACCTTCATGAAAGCTACAGGGGCAAATGACTTGGAAAAAGCATTTTAAACATGGTCGTCGGAGAATGTCCCAAGCTGGAAATTGACACGCTGCTTGCCTTTGTCTTTGCGCACAATGAGCCCAGCGTTCGTCTGTTTTCGGGCTTCGGCTTTGAAAAGTGAGGATTACTGCCGAACTGCCGAAAATTGCGATATTGGATGGAATAAGACGCGACTTGTTGATTTTCGGGAAAAAAGTATAGATGTCCATATAATCTATGAGCCGGATGTTCAGCAAACTGGGTATCGGAATCGTGGCTGTGGAAAGGGGTCCTGGGCTGCCAGGCAAGCAAATATAATAATCATGGCAAGACCGGCTTTACCGGCGATGCAAATTAAGAGCGCGGCCTGTCTTTGTTTGTCTTCGACTTATAAAAAAGCTTTTAATATAACCCGACGTTGTGGTATCATTGCGACTATAAACCGTGGAAAAGGCATCATACGAAAGAGAGAAAACTAAGATGGGAATTGTAATAGAGAGGTTGCCGCCGGATTATATGGAAAAGGCCCTTATTCTTTTAAGAGACGTTTTTGCCTGTGAGCAGAATATCCCGGTGGAGCTGCATGATATAAAGGAAGACTTGAATCCGCTCTGGTGGTGCGCGAAAGACGGCTTGGAAATAGTCGGCACGGCTGCAGGTTGGATTGAAGGCGGAAATTGGCATTGGGGAAGGTTTGCGGTCGACAGAAGACTGCGCGGTCTGGGCATCGGCAAAAAACTGGCCGTCTTTTCATTCAAAGAGATATTCGGTCTCGGCGCCGGGGAAATCCATATTGAAGCGAGAGACGTCACCGTGGGCATAATAAGGAAATTTGGCGGCGAGGTAACCGGAGAGCCGGTTGATTTTTACGGCGCTCCCGTCACCCCTATGATACTGAAAAAACATGAGTTTTTGGAGTATTTAAGAAGAAACACGCAACTGTCTTCCGCTTAATAGGACGGACGGGGCGAGTAATGCGGGAAATCCTTTGATACGCTCAGGATGACCCCAGGGTTACGCGGTCTCAAAAGTTTTCCGTCCGGGCTACAGGACGGGCGTTTTTACTCCCAGATATCCGTTTAATGCCGCAAGTACGAGGATGATGATTCCAATTACAGCAAAAGCCCCGGCCATCCTGCCGCCTTTCAGGCCGGCCACTTCCCTGAGGAAAAGCACTTACAGGATAGTTTTCCATATCAGTATGCCGGCAAATACGATGCTAAGCAGCATGCCCCAAACGCTGTTGTTCCAGAAGACGGTGAAGAAAGTTTCGCTGAAAGCGACCGCGAAGGAGCACAGCAGGGTGGGGAAGAAGGTCAGGCCCCATGTGCGGATGTAAGTGGAGAGCCCCGTTTTGCTGCCGAAACATTTGCAGGTAATTCAGAACACGGTACATATCACAATGTAGCTGGCGCATCCCAGCAGGGCGGTTTGCAGCATATTGAAAATGTCGGGCATCGGGGACTGAAAACCGGCGAGCCATTCCAGGACCGGTGCAAAGACCGCGTTTACAAGAATCGTGGACACGACGGGAAGCCACGCCGCGGCCCTGTTCTTATTGCGAAAAGCGTCGACAGGATGATTTAAAGCCTGATAAAGGAATTCATTTTAAACCTCCGAAAATTCTAAGTACCATGTTCGTATATCCCGTGTCCCAGATCGCGGTGCACAGCGCCGCCTGCAAAGTTGAAAAAGCAAAGGCAAAACGCCAGGGGTATGCGGCCACCAGTTTCAAAAACTTCTCGGCGGGCGTGGGGGAGTATTTGCGGTATTCGGCCAGGATATGTTCAAGCATCTTCTCCTTTTGCCGCTCCGTGGGCAGCGCGGCGTTTTCCAATGCGGCGTAATTTTTATTATGTTTCTTCACGGATCAAATCCCTCCTTCATTCGGGACAACCGGTACTCTTTTAGAAAAGTGCTCTTTGCCCTTTGCAGCAGGCTCTCCACCGCTTTTGCGGACTTATCCGTAAGCTGCGCTATCTGTTTGACGCTTTTCCCATCCACATATTTCAGCATCAGCGTGGTCCTGTAGTGTTCGGGAATTCTGTTCAGGCAGTCGAAGACAATCCGGCTTTCGAGGCCCGTGCGTAGGAAAATGTACCGGTAGATTTCGTCGACGAAAGCCCGATACAGCGATATGAACTTTTCTTCCTTGCTGTTTTTCGCCATACTCATCGGGCCGACCTCATTTTTCAGTTACGACAAGCTCCTTTGAAGCCAGTATGTGGCCGCCAAAGCTCAATTCAAATTTCAGCGTGCCTGGAGCGACCTTATTGCCCTCAAGAGGAATGACGATCATTCCCTTTCTGTCAGAGGGCATTTTTTGCGCGTCGGTTTTACTTCGTTCCCGTCAATAAACCATTTCGCGGTATACTCCATACCCTTTGGGGATTCGATGAAATATACGCTGGCGTATACGTCCATCCCGGCTGTCAGCTGCTCGGGCTGCTTGGCGTTCTCCAACTCGCTTCTCTCGGTATACAGCCGGTCTGAGATAATAAATCGAGAGACGGTATTGGAATTTCCGCAGCCGGCAAGAGCAAGCGACCATCCTGTTACAGCCGGCCGGCTCTTCACATTGCACCGCGGGTACTGGACCATGCGTATCCGCGCTTGCTGCTGATTGGCAAGCGGGGCGGATATAAAGAGACGTGGCTCCGGAAGGGCGATGATCCCGCCGGAGCCGTGTTTTGCTTTATGAAAGATCATGGGTTATAATGCTTTTGAATTTACTATATGCGGAGGTAGCCCATGTTCGACGTGGAGAGAATAGACGCCCCAAACAAGCGGGAGTTTTACGAGCAGCTGAACAAATATCTTGAAGGCCTCGTCGGAGAAGAGGCGGATTGGCTGGCGGGAATATCCAACGCGTCCGCCCTGCTGTACCTGCTGATGCCGGATATCAACTGGGCCGGGTTTTATATATATAAAGGCGGCCGGCTGGTGCTGGGACCCTTCCAGGGCAGGCCGGCCTGCACCTATATCGAGATGGGGAAGGGAGTCTGCGGCACCGCCGCCAAAACGCGCAGGATACAGGTGGTGGAGGACGTGAGCCGGTTTCCCGGCCACATTGCCTGCGACGCCCGGTCCCAATCGGAGATAGTGGTGCCGATTATAAAAGACGAAAGGCTGATAGGCGTGCTGGATATCGACAGCCCGGCGACAGCCAGGTTTGACGGCGAAGATGCGGAGGGACTCGAGGATTTTGTCCATATTCTAAACCGGCATATAGCCTGGCCGGAGGAGCTTGGCGTGGGATAATTCAGTTTACAGCGTTGATTGTCAGGCGTTAGTAGACTATGGTTATGACATTACAGATGCGGCTTGTCTCAAGCTCAATTGTTAAATGCAAATTATGAGGCTAAAACTGCAAGTTATGACGTAAGGCTTGACAAATGCAATATATGGAGTATCATATAACATTTACCATATATGCTTATTGGAGGAATTGATATGTCGGGACATCAGTTTGGTATTCTGCATGATTTGGACGAGAATAAGCTCTATATTGAATTCGAACCTGAAAAATATAAATCCATTACCAAACATGATCGAAATGTTGATAGAATTTACAAGGATTGCCTGAGCCTCGATGTCTACTGGGCGGCAAAATACAGGCTGAATAAAAGACTTGCGTACCACGGCGTGACCATAATCTCTCCGGAATCGCTTCCGCCGTTTAAAGAAGTTATAGCCAGGCACAACATGCAGGGTGAGTTTGACGAGCTAATCATGATAATTGATGAAGCAATAAAAACAAACATGCATGTTATTAACTATGGAATATAGAAGATCCTTCGCTGCGCTCAGGACGACATGGCATTATGTAAACATATGTAGGGTGTTCGCCCACCTTTAAAATATACGGCTATATGGATGTGGCATTATTTAACAAGGGCGAACTGTGTTCGCCCGCTGAAACAGGAGTTTACATAGACATGATTCCTTCATCTTAGTATCTCAAAACGATAAAACAACGGGGGCCCTTTAATCGGCCCCCGTCTTATTCTTTTTTACTACAATTAATGTCCCGTTTATCCGGTGCCGGTTTATAGAAGCAGAAGTACAGTATTGAACCGCAGGCTGCTATATGTAGTAATATGGTGATAACAGTCATAAGCAGCAGAGAATCGACTCCGCTTATGACAACACAGATGAGTAATATGGATAAAAGCGCAATGACCCCAACGGAGAGCAACATCATCTTTCGACGTTTTGACACAGCAACCCCCCTCCGAATATGAGAGCAAAAAGCCAACCAAAACACGCAAGGGCGATTATTAAATCTTTAAGTGGATAAATGTCGGGCTATTTAAACAAAACCGCCGGTGAGAGGGGAATGGGGTTTGCTGCCGATCACCGAATGCCGGTCAGTTAAAGCCGATGGGTATACAGTTAAGGGAAAAATAAATAGCTTATGTATTTTTATCCATATAATAATATAACTCATCCTGTGGATTTTGTCAATAATCGATATATAAATCAGGAACAAAGAACAGGAATTTAGGCGAAATTACTTAAAGTGTTGCCGAAGCAACTATTAAAAAAACTGAAAAATCTTCATATTAAACCGTATTGGACGCGCCGGCAAACAATTGCTTCGCCTTAAACAGCAGGCAGCCACCACTGCATTCGCCGTATTCGCGCATATAGCAGTCCTTGCACTCTTCCGACGACCACAGGTTGAGGGCGTATCTGTCCACGGTGTTTATATAGTGATTTCTCAGCGCTGTTATGCTGTGAAAATCGCGGATATCCCGCTTTGTATATTCGGACAGGCCGAAACACCGTATCGCGCGCAGGTCCGGCAGGATGTCTATGACAGGCGAGCAGTTGAAGATTTCGCAGACGATGGAGCGTTGCCAGAATTCCTCCGAGTACCTGCGGGACAAAGCGGAGTAAAAGACTTCCTTTGCAGCCATCACGCTGTCGCGTTCTTCCTCGGTCAGCACACAGCCGGGCAGAAAGTTGCAGTCAAACCCTGTAATAACACCGCAGCGTATCATATCGCAGACAAACCTCATTGCGACAAGCTTCATATCGTGGAAATACTGGAGGGGACTCTTTCCACCCAGCTCGCCCTTCTGAGGCACCGATATGGACAGCCGGATAACATCAAACCCCATCTCCTGCACAAGGGGGATTACATATGAATAGTCAAAATCCGGCTTGTAAATATTCACGCTGAGTCTGAATCTGCCATCGCCAAAATGGTCCCTCTGAAAATAAAGGAGGTTTTTCCGCATCTTCTCAAAGGCCCTCTCACCCATATCTTCCGGGGAGTTGCAGTTTACGAGCATGCGGTACTTTTTGGCATCAAGGATTTCCGGCTCCAGGCGCTCCAGTTCCACCGCATTTGTGTAAATCATCACATATTGGGAGCGGCGGTCGCTCAGGGCCATGCGCATAGCCTCGTTTATATGGGTGTATAGCAGTGGCTCTCCGCCGATAATGCCCACCTGCCGGTCGCTGCCGTCACCCAGGACAAAGTCCAGGGCCTTCCTGAAGTCCTCAAGAGTCATCTCTTTTGAGGATTTATTTACAAATTCTTCTGCAAAGCAATAGGGGCATTGGAGGTTGCAGGCCTCGTTGACCATGATATTGGCCATCAAATGTTCTCCTTTCAGGTTGTATGGACCTTCCGGAAAAATCAAGCTTTCACAGCTTTAACCTTGCGGAAGGTGAAGGTAATTAATAGAGTTAATATAAGGAGGGTGCCGGATATGATATACGCCAGGTCATAATTCCCGCTGGCATCGAATACGGCCGCCGCCATCATGGGGCCGACGATGCCGCCAAAGCCCCAGGCTGTCATAATAACTCCGTAGTTGGTTCCAAAATATTTAATGCCATACAGGTCGATGATTGTAGCGGGGAAGACGGAAAAACTAGCGCCGTAGCACAGCCCTGCCACGGCGATACCCGCCGCCAGCAAAGCAATATTCGAATAGAATGTAAACAGCAGCATATTGACTGCCTGCAGCCCGAAGATAATCCGCATCAGGTTTATACGGCCGATTTTGTCTGAAACGGTACCTCCCAGAATCCTGCCTGCAGCATTGAATACGGACAGCAAAATCACCAGATAAAAGCCGCCCTGCCATGAAATCTGGACGTCGGCGATTTTTGCGGCATGGGCTATAACCATCAGCCCCGCCGAGGAGGAAGCGGCAAACATAATCCAAAGCCTGTAGAAGCTGGATTTCCTGATAATGTCTCGCAGCCCCAAATCCTTTGCCGGTGGATCTGCAGCCGAGGAAGCCGCCTTGTTTTTTAACCCAGTGCTGGCAGGCGTATATCCCGCCGGGGGATTGACCAGAAACCGGGACAGTATCACCATGAGCACAAGGGCTCCGATGCCCAGGTATATAAAGGTTTTTGAGATGCCCACGGAGTGAAGCAGTGCATTTGAAATCGGCGAGTACACCACGGCGGATATCCCTATGCCGGCAACGGATATCCCCGTCACCATTCCTTTTTTACCCGGGGGAAACCACTTGACAGCCGGGGGAACTGTGGAGACATTGGCGGTCCCAATTCCGGCTCCGGCGATAATGCCGAAAGTAATAACCAGCATGACAGGGGAGATGAACATTCCAGAGAGGATGATCCCACATCCCATCATGATGGAGGCAACGGTGGCAGTGATTCTGGGTCCCTTTAAATCCTGCAGCTTTCCGAATACCGCCATGGCGATGACGAAGACGACTGTTACAAATGTATAGGGGAGGGAAGCCTGCTTGCTGGACCAGTGCAGGTCATTGACCAGTGCTTTGCTGATAATACTCCATATATAGAGAATGCCGATAATAAGATTAATGCCGAAGGATGTAGCCAGGACAGCCCAGGGCTTAAGTCGGGATGTTCCCCTCATGATGTTCATTCCACCCTCATAGCTTTATTTGCGCCGGCAGTTAAGGCGTGTCATTATATTATTTGCGGGGCTGTCGTACTCTTGTGCAACAGCCCCGCCTGCAATGAAAATTATCAGGTAAGAGGAATATCTCCCAGATTGATATCGGCAGCCGCCGTATCAAGGTCAGTGAAGACCTTGGTTTTGCCGTCTGCTTTTATCTCCAGCTTGAACACTCCGTCCGGGAGATTTTCAAACCAGAAATCACCGAAATGGTCCGTGGCTGTGGTGAATTTTTTGCCGCCTGCTCCTGTGAGGGTACATGTGCCGCCGATTATGACCTCATCGGCAACAGGGTCGAACACGGTTCCCGCTATGAACTTTTTGGGCAAGCCCTTATAATAGACGCGGGGCTTCATCTTTTCTGCTAATTCCGGCTTATAGAATTCGGCGTTTGCGATGAATTCCTTCGCTTCCTCCGAGTCCTCATCCACGATTCTAATGGCCAGCGTCGGGCAGTTATCGGAGCAGCGGGTCTCTTTCCAGCCGTTGTCCAAAAGATGAGCACAGCCTGTGCACTTCTGAGCGATGTTCAAATCCTCATTAAAGTAGATAACGTCCTCATATGGGCAGGCTTCCAGACAGTTGCGGCAGCCTGTGCACTTTTCCGGGTCTATGATAACCAGGCCATCGTCCCGCTTATAAATCGCTCCGTCTATGGGACAGGCTTCCATGCAGGTAGGATTATCGCAGTGCATGCACATTCCCGGCCTGTAGTGCACTTTTACCTTCGGAACCGAGCCGCGAATCTTCTCATGCATTTTCAGCCAGAACTGACCGATTTCGGGCTGCGGCTTTGCGACAGGCGTCCAATCGTTTGTAACATGCTCGTCTTTGCAGCCGATGTGGCAGCTGTAGCAGCCGTTACATATACCAGTATCAACTAAAAATACTTTCTTTCCCATTATTTGATTCCCCTTTCGACCCAGGCGGAAGCTTTCAGTCCTGAAGCCCTGTCATATTGACGATTCCAAGCCTCCGGATACCCCGTTCTCCACTTTTCATACTCCTCCATAGTGACCCGCTGTACATCCACTAAGAATGATGTTGTTGCCTGGCCGCCGGCATGTCTGGACGTAAGGCCCTTGGGCGTGATGAGGTTTATGGCGCCGCCCCGGTCCAGCTTGCCCGGAATGATGATGTCCGTCCGGGCGCCGTGGTCAATGGAGACGGCTCCCGGTATGATGCGTTCTATAACCAGGGCCCCGCACAGCACAGTGCCGCGCTCGTTGAAGACCTTGACGATGTCACCGGTCTTTATGCCTCTGGCTTCGGCATCTTTAGGATTAATCCAGCACGGCTCGTAAAGATATCCGTCAAAGCCTCTGATCTTGCCTGTCATAGCTTCCTTTGTCCATGGAATATCGTCGGCCTGGGCGTGGACTCTCCATCTGGGGTGGTTGGAGACAACGAGAAGGGGATAGGCACGCGCCCTGGGGCTGGACAGACGTTCATCGTGGGTGATGCCCTTTTCTATCCACTGGGGATATGGAGGACGCTCTTCATCATTGGGGAAGTACTTCTGAAGATTTGTTGAACAGAACTCCAATTTTCCTGTAGGCGTGGGCAGCGGATTTGCCTCGGGGTCTTTGTAGAACTCGTAGAGTCCGGCAGGAAGGGTCTTCCAGTTTTTGGAGACGGGAATGACCATGTAATCCTTCTCCTGGAACTCTTCCCAGGAGACGATCCTATCAAAGTTCATTCCTTTGTAGACGCCCTCAATATACTCGTCTATCGTTCTGCCTATGGTGACTTCTTCTTCCATGCCCAGCTTCTTGGAGATTTCCACCACAGCCTCGAAGTCGCTCTTCGAATCGCCTACGGGCGGGATAGCCTGCCTCATGTTGAGGACAGTCTGGAAATGCTCACCGTCCCGGACGCAGGGCATGATATCGTCCACCTCAAGGGTGGTATTGGTAGGCAGAACAATATCAGCGTAGATACAGTCGTTTTCCAGCCAAGGGTGCTGAGCCAGAACAAACTCGATTTGGGGATCGCGGATTGTCATTCCGATATCGAAGCCATCGCCCCAGCAGGTTTGGCGGCAAGGAGTGTCTGTCCACACCATACGAATTGGGGTGCCGTCATAATCGATTTCTTTATAGAGCTTTTCTATATCGCTGTCATTATGGGTAAGGTCCTTTTTCTCCTCACCGGTATAGCGAAGATCGCCCTTTTTGCATGGGTAGGTGTATTTTATCATCTGGTCTATGGGTTCTTCCTCATGGCCTCCCGTCCCCCAGAACTCCAGATACTTGTCTGTGCCTTTCTTAATGGCTTCTTCAATAAGGGTTTTCGGGATTAGTTGCTTGCCCCATGCCTGGGGAGTGCCCCGATGGGGATTGAATATCCTTTCATGGAGCTCAGGATCCTTCTGCTTGATGGTTTCAAAGGTGCCCGAATACTCCTGGAAGCCTTTTGAGGTGTCGGAATTGGCAATATCGTAGTTCAGCTGGTCCCAGGTTATGTTCTTGGGCATACCCAGGTAGGCTATCTGGGCGTGATGTACGCCGGGTTTGCCCAGGCCTTGCATTCCCAAAAGAATGACTTCAAGGCGAGCGGGTTCTGTGGCATATGGACCGCGGATATATCCGCCGCCAAAATAGTGGCCGACTGTAGTGGTTTTTTTCGCCCAGTGCCTTGCAAGGGCCTTAATCGTGTAGGAGGGGATGCCGCACTTTTCGCTGGCCCATTTAGGAGTCTTCGGGATGCCGTCCACCTTACCGAGCACGTAATCCTCAATTTTGTCCATTCCAACGGCATGAGTGGCCACATACTCTTTGTCGTATGTGCCTTCTGTGACCCAGGTATAGATGATTGCCAGCTGGAGAGCCGCATCGGTATTGGGAAGAACAGGTATCCACTTGTTGGCGTGAATTGCCGCCGAATAGTTAAGGTCGGGGCATATGTATACCTGCTCGATACCGGCTTCCTGCCAGAAGAACATCAGGCGGCTTGCCATCTGCCCACGGAAGCCCCAGGGGGTTGTTTCCAGGTCGCCGCCCTGGATTATGAGCAGCTCGGTGTTTTCCGTGATGTCATTGACAATGTTTTCGGCAGGGGCCATATTCCCGATAAAGCCCTTGCCCCATACATGCTTGGCGCCCCAGTACCAGCCCTCCCAACTATCTGGATTTCTCACCTGCTGGGTGAAGCCGCCCATTTTATCCAGCAGCAGCGTGCTGCAGCCGTGGGGCGCGTGGATGAGCTTGCTTTCTGAGTGCCCGTCGCCCTGAACGAGAATCGCCAGGGGGCCGTACTCCTTATGTATTCGTCTGATCTCGGATGCGATGATGTCCGTGGCCTCGTCCCAGGATATGCGCTCAAATTTGCTGGAACCGCGGTTGTGGGTGTTGCGCTCGCCGTTTGGATCCCAGTCCACACGCTTCAATGGGTAGGGGACACGGTTCGGGGAGTAGGCCCTCTTCTTGTATGCCAGACCCCAGGGGGGCGGCACTGACTTACTCAGGGGCCGGAATTTTACACCATTGCGCTCCATCTCCCATGGATTAAAGCTCTCGTAATCGTACTTCGAATCGTAATGAAGCGGCCGGATACGGATTACTTTCCCGTCCTTAACGTCCACATGAGCGGGACAAGCTCCGAAGATACCGCCGCTCAGGTTGACAGCCTTCACAACGGTCTTGTCGGCCCCTACAGCCGGGGGTGCTGTACCGGGGATTGCCTTGGGGACATTCTTTTTTGACACGAGTTTCTCTCCTTTCGTAGTTTATGTTTAAATTGCAATATGCAATAAACTTTTAATGATAGTCGCGGAGAGTAATGGCCTTACCAGATAATATGTATCGGGCGATAAAATAAGTTGTATATTCTGTTTTTTAATACCGGACCCGTTTACAAAAGAAGCAGGCTGCGCCGTTTTTATATAATACAATATAAAGATTGCATAATTCATTAATACAAAAACTGAATTACGTTATTCAATATTAACAACCACAATATAACATGGATTTTATTCCAAGTCAACTGATGAGCCATATTTTTATAGATTTTTTTGTCCGGGACGGTGCCCTTGACCCTGCCCGGGACAGGTGCTATAATCCAGCTAAATAATGCCAGCTGAACAAATGGGGGTTGCCCGTTTCAGATGCATTGTGCGACTGCCTGTGCGCAAGGTTTTTTACCGATTACGAAAAAACCTGTATATCTGGATTAATTAAAGCGGAGACATTTACCGGGAGGACAACATTGAACATAGAGAATTTAAAATATTTCATATCAGTGGCTCAGCTTTTGAACTTTTCCGAAGCGGCGAGACAAAACAACGTGCCCCAGCCGAAAATCAGCCGGAGCATCCTTGAACTGGAAACACAGCTCGGAGCAAAGCTTTTTTTCAGAACAAAGCGCGACGTTTCCCTGACTCGCGAAGGTGAGACCTTTTTGCCCTATGCAATTGATATTGTTGATATGGCGGAAAAGGCTTCGGATATGGTTGAGCTGGTTCATAGCGGGCAGACGGGTTATCTCTCCATTGCGACCGTTTCCACCACGAGCCGCACACTGGCGTCGTTTTTGTCCGTATTTTCCACGCGGTACCCGGATATCATGATAGATATTACCCAAAACACAGGAAAAACCCAGGCGCTGGCAATGATGGAAAACAGGTTTGATTTTCATTTTGCTCATCTTTCAATGCTTCCCAAGGATGGGCGCCTGGACTATGTTGTGACGCACCGGGACAAGCTTGTTGTTGTTGTACCCAAAGGTCACAGGCTAAGCTGCGGAAAGCTGGACTTTGAGAAGCTTTTTCAGGAGAAATTCATTATGATATCCGAGCCTGAAAGCCCCCAGCTTTACAGCAAGATAATGGAGATTTGCGCTGCCCACCATACAATACCAAGGGTCATTCATCGGTATGACAAGGCGGAGTCGGTTCTGCTCTCGGTGGGGTCGGGGCTCGGCGTTTCCATACTTCCAAAGGGGTTGACACACGCCTTTCTGCCCGACACGGTGGATGTGATACCCCTTGGTTCCAATGGCTACGAAATTGAATATGTCTGTGCATGGCCAAAGCAGAGCACAAATCCGTGCTCAAAAATATTTCTGGAGGTTGTCAGAGAGTATTTTCCCCTTGAGCCGGAGAGGACAGGTAAACCTTAAACTAATCAGCGTTGCGTATAATGAAATATGCAGCGCATATTTTGCGCTGACCGGATATAAAAAATCATATTGTGGAAAGGAAGTATTTCAATGAAATCCAGGTACACTCATGTCTTCCGGCCAATCCGCATTCGCGGCGTGGATTTTAAAAACCGGATATCCCTTGCGCCCACGACTCCCGTCCTGAGCACCTATGATGGCTATGTGACCCGAGAGCTTGTGGACTGGTTTCGCATGTTCGCTCGCGGCGGCGTTTGCACGCTGTATCTGGGCAACTGCTCCATTGATTTGACTGAGAGCCATGACCAGGAATTTCAGCTGGATCTGGGCACAGACAGGTGTATTTATCCCCTGTCCCTGTATGCTGACATGTGCAAGCAGTTTGGCTGCCATGCCTCCCTGGAGATTAACCACGGCGGTGAGGGCGTTCCCTATGAGATGACGGGGCATGCCCCATATTCCTCCTCATCCTTCATATCCGAGGATGAGGCATTAAGAGCCGCCCGAAACAACCGGAAGCCCATACCCACCATTGAAATGTCCAGGGAGAAAATCAAGGAAACGGTGGAGAAGTTCGGCATGGCCGCCGCACGCATGAAGAGAGCGGGAATGGACATCGTCATGGTACACGGCGCTCACGGAAACCTGATATCCCAGTTTACAAGTCCCTATTTCAACCGCCGCACCGATGAATATGGCGGGAGCACGAAAAATCGCGCCCGGTTTGCCATCGAGGTCTGTGATTCCATCCGCAGACATTGCGGCGAGAATTTAGTCATAGAGTACCGGTGCTCCGGTGATGAGATCGCGCCCGGCAGCATGCACATAGACGAAACCATTGAGCTGGTGGGCTATCTGAAAGAACATATTGATATCCTCCATGTATCGGCTGGTCTCCACAGCGATCCCTTTGGGCCCAATCTTTACTATCTCAACTGGTGCCAGAACTATCTGATGGACCACTGCTTCAACGCCCATTACGCCCGCGATATTAAAAAGGCCCACCCGGATCTGCTGGTGAGTACCGTGGGCTCCATCATGAACCTGGATTATGCGGAGGAGATGATAAAGAACGGCTGGGTGGATTTCGTATCTATGTGCCGTCCGCTGATGGCCGATCCCGAGATGCCTAATAAATACGCCGAAAACCGGCCTGAGGACAGGCGGCCCTGCCTGCGTTGCGACACCTGTGCCAAGCACCTTATGACCCCTAAGCCCATATATTGCGCTGTCAATCCCATGTGTGCGATGACATCAGAGCTTCGCGACGGCGTTGTGCCCAAGGCCGCGGTGAAAAAGAAAGTAGCTGTTATAGGCGGCGGCCCCGGCGGCATAACGGCAATGCAGACCCTGGTGGAGCGTGGCCATGATGTGACCCTTTATGAGAAGTCCGGCCGTCTCGGCGGGAATGTGGTGGGGGCCGCCGCTCCGCCCTTCAAGAAAGACATGCAGGACTATCTCCGGTGGCTGCGCCGCTCGGCGGTGAAATGCGCCGATAGGGGCGCCCGCATTCTGCTGAATACGCAAGCCACCAAGGATATTCTGGAACTGGAAAACTATGATGCCTTGGTCATAGCCGTGGGAGCGGAGCCCATCATCCCCCACAATATACCCGGAATACATAAGCCCCATGTGTACTGGGCACCTGAAGCCGAGGAGGTCATATCGGCGACAGATTGTGCCGAATATAAAATCGGTGAGAAAATCATCGTCATCGGCGGGGGAGGGGTCGGCTTTGAAGCCGCTTTGGACTTTGCCCAGCGGGGTAAGGACGTTACGGTTGTGGAGATGCAGGACGAATTCAGAGCCAGGATGAACCTGCGCATGAGCGCAGGCAACGTGGCGACGGAGCTCCTTAATATTTTTGAGGAAAAGAAAATCCCCGTGAAATACGGTCTGGCTCTGACCGAGGTAAAAGATGACCGCATTGTCTGCAAGGACATGGAGAGCGGCGAAATGAAGGAGCTGCCCTGCGACACCGTTTTGCTGGCCATGGGTATGCGCGAGCGCTGGGACCTTGTGGACGAGTTGCGCCACTGCGCGCCCGAGAGCAATATAGCCATAGTCGGTGACTGCAGAAACCTGGGCACCATAGCCGAAGCCGTAAACCAGGCATTCCAGGCCTGTATACATATATGAGTGCAAAAAGAAAGCCGCAATCTTGCGGCTTTCTTTGTCAGGCTCTATTTTGAGGAGCTGCTGGTCAAGCTTACGCAGCAAGGTCTTGCGGCTTGAGGGCGAGACATTGCAGAAGTTGAATCTAAAACAGCTTTTCTACAATGCGGTGCTGTATTATCTCGCCCTCCGGTACAAGGTCTTGCTTTGCAGGCCAGAGGGAGGCAATCGAGTTTAGCGGTATGACTATAAATACAATCACATTAGGATTTTCAGAAAATATCCGCAACCCACGGCCTGGCAAAATCAGTGCTTTCCGTCTGTTCCAGCTGTCTAAACATCTCGTAAAAACCGGATGTAATCAGTATCCGCATATGGTATTATATAGAAGAAGCTTAGTATATTTTATAGAGGAGGGCGTATCATGGCAAGCGAATATCTTATTGATCTAAACGATCATGAAAACAGCTGGAAGAGTGTTTCCGTTGGGCGAACACCGGACGGGCAAATCAACTCAAAGGTGGGCACTGTAATTCCGGCGGAGGGGCCGCGACAAATGTTCTGGATGCTGGATACGATTATGTATGCGATGCCCCCGGGTACGGATCCCGATAAAAACCATATGCCCCATGAGCACCGTTACGGATACGAGACATTTTTCGTGGACAGCGGAAAGATGTGGCTTTACATAGACGGGATGAAATGCCTTGTCACAAAGGGCGATATTCTGCACCTGCAAGCGGCTCAAACCCACGGGATGGCATTTATTGAGGATGTTAAATATCGCGGAACTTATCACGATTTAAAGGTTGATCCAGACATGCCGGCGTTAAATAATATTATCGAGCATATACCGGAGGTAAAGGATGATCCGGAATTTATGAACCTGATGCCTTCTGTAAAGAGCGGTCTGGACATGATTCCCCGCGAGCCTTTGCTTTTCAGAGAAGTCCCGGCTGAGCAGTGCCGCGCCGTAAGAAATCCCAAACGACCCCTTGCCGAATACAGACTTGACGGCGTGACCATGAAAATACTGACTGAGCGCTGGGAAAACGCGGGTGCCAACGAGCTTTGCTGTGCGGAGATGGAACCGGGCTTTACGGCCGAATGGATGAAGTATCCGAAAAACCGGGAGCTTTTGTACCTCCGAAAGGGAAAGATCAGGTTTAAAGTGATGAACGAGGAATTTGTAGCCTATGACGAATGCCTCATCAACATACCCAAATTCGCTCCCCACAGCCTTCAGGTCCTGGAAAAATCTGAGCTTTATGATCTGGGCGGTCTTACCTTCTGGTCTTCTTTTCTGCATGACTACATGTCAATCAAGGTCAACGACCCGGACCGGCTGATGCCGGAGGTTATCAATGAATTAAAGGATAAATTCAATTGCCAGATCAAGCGCATTGGCCGGAGCTGAGGGATTAGATAAATAAGACAGGGGAGGGGCTGTGGCTTACCCTGCTGCGTCGTATTACATTCTAAGCGTTAAAAAAGATGAGGCTGATATATGTGACGATGTTGTTGCCGCAGTCGAGGGTTACGCCAAGGTCACTTGCTGTTTGCATAATCAGAATGCCGTGGCTCTCGATTGTGGACAGGCGCTCATCCGGGTGGCGGCAGGGCTCATTGGGATAAGCGCATTTGTCGCAGAGCATGCAGCCGGTGGATAAAGCCAGAACCTCGCCGAAACGCTCCCTGAATTTCTTGCGGATTTCATGGGTCATCTCCTCGTGGTCTTTCCTGGCCTCAAGGCATGCGTCAAAGTCCATACAGTCGGGCACCTCCGCAACGCTGGTAAACAGGAACACATGCTCAAATGCGCTGCATTTTTCAATGCAGTGCTCAACGGGCTTTATCCCCGGAGGGCATGCCCATGACTTGCCGTAATTGGGGCACTGCTGCTCGCAGATAATGCGAACCTTATCCGAGAATATCAATTCATCCGGTGTCAAAAAGTAAAACTCACAAATAGGGAAGTCGTATATGAATTCTTCAACGATTTGCTTGTAATCTTTATTGCTGTTCATTTGTATATAGGCTCCTCACAGTTTTTAGATTTATTCATTATAGCATAAACAAGTAATTCAATTCGGTGTGATAAACAACAAATAGAGATATTACCCCTGCTGGGCAGTTATATTCAATAAACAACGGCGTTTCCCATTGTTTATTGAGCAGAAAAAGCAGGTCAAATACCTGCTTTTTTCCGCTTAGCTCAGCTATTTTGCAGCAAACACCTGAATATTTTGTGTTAATTTTAACGGGTAATGGAAAAACACATGAAAGTATCCCCAGACCCACAATTATTATTAAGCTTGCTTTTAACATCTTCCACATATTGCACTTTTTTCAAGCACTGTTTCTACTTGCACGGTTTACTACCCAGGGATTGGTTTACGAAAGCTCATCCATCAAACTCACCGTCTTTTGGCGTATATGCTCCTGTCACCTAAGTTACATACCATCGGGGTCGGTCAGTTGAAAACAGTATCAGGAGCTGACAATTTTAACATAATTGATATTTGTAAGGGTTTCAGAAATTACAGGTCTTAATCGTTCCCGTGGTTAATGCTGTTCATTGACGTAGATGTTTGCACGATGTTGAATAAGCTTTGCCGTTTCCTCGGCGCTTTTGTCACCGGCAAAAAACGCTGCGCATTCTTCCATGATTATACTCGTCAGAAAATAGTCTTTATATAAAACGCGAACACTTGCATCTATAAGTTCTAAAAATTTATTCACTTGGTCCTGCGTCACAAACTCAAACTCGTAGTGTGTGTTATAAACATTTGCGGATCGAGGATATGGATTTCCGTTTTCGTCTTTCAATGGGAAAGGCCGGGTTACTCTGGATATTATTGCGTTTAAAGACTCTTTATTTGTGGGGAAGCCAAATGGTTCAATAATAGGAGATTCTTTTCCTTGTAAGGTTGTACGGAGAAATTCCCAAGCTCCTTCTTTGTTTTTGCTGCTGGATGCAATGCCTAGGCTTAGACCGTTAATTAAATCCAAACCGACAGTCGTGTCGGATGGGAAACTTTTGAAAGTGTAATTGCCCGAGCCGAATGCGCAGTCAAACCCTGCTATATCTTCTGGCGATGTAATTAGGTATGAAAACTTGGTGTAATTTAAAAGAAAGGCCTTTCCATTTAAGAAATCGTCCAGATTTTTGTCAGGATTATATATATCCTGCTCAGGGAATGCAGCTAAGTAATGTAATAGACTTATAAACTCCGGACTGTCAAAGGAGCATTCGCCTGTTTCCCAATCCACAAAATCATTGAAGGTATAATAAGAACACAAATCCAGCATGCGTTCCCGGTTTATTCCGGCAATTACCTCCGAACCTTCCGGCATACTTGAGTATTTTTCAAAAAATTCATCCCAGGTCCAGTTATAGCCGTCACCCACAATGCTTTTAAAGCCGATAAAAGCTCTTATCGCAACATAAGTGGGCAATACATATAGGGAACCGTCTTCGTCATAAGCTCGCAGTACCGGGTCCAGAATGTCCTCCCGCCCAAATTCCGGATCTTTGTCAAGATAAGGATATAAGTTTTCCAATAAGTTTTTTCTGGTAAATAAATCCTTCGGGAGTTCCTCCATGTCAAATATATCGATATCTTTCCCCGTAATAATGTCCAATGCCAATTTATCTCTGTTGTCATATATTATAGTTTCTATGCGATACATCTCGTTTTTAGCATTAAAGTCCAGAATAAACGCTTCCAGTGAGCGTCTTATATTTTCACGTGGTGCGTATGTCGCAAGAGTAAGAATCTGCCTCTTATCTTCTTCACCCGGCATCAGATGAGTTAAATCTCCAGTGGTTTGATAGAGAAATTCGTCATTTCCAATTGAATATAGATTACCGCCTCCGCTCAATCCACAGTCCAGCCAATTGAGTATTAGCGCGATCTTCTTATTTGTCAGGTCAACACCATAAAGCGACTCGCCGTCCACCGCATATAGACTATATAAGTTGTCGCCGTTTTCAATCCTCATGTTATCCGAAAGGGGAAGCTTAGCCTCCTTTTTCCATTTGTCCCTTGCCTGAAGGCAGTATAAAGAAGTCCCGGATACGTCTGACAGCAATGCATAAATACTCCCATCACTGTTTGCGGCAACAGATATGATTTTGCCGTCGGCCTTTATCGTTTCAATTGTCCCGTCAGTATCTATTTGCAGCAGTGTGTTAAAATCGCTATGGAAAGATGGGAAATAGAGTTTGCCCTCTCCGTCCGAGCGCGGGGTACCATAAATAATTGCCGTGAAGGGCTCTGTTTCAACAATTGTTGCTCCGTCATTTCCAACAAGTCGTGCGATGCAGCCGGGCGATTCCTTAGCGCCCTCTATTACCCACAAACCAGAGCTGGTCAAACACAGGCCGATTATCCTGTATCCTTCCGGTGAAGAATAGTGCTTTAGTCGTTTCATACCGCTGCCGTTAGGGGCGCAGGAATACAGCTTGCCGCGGCTCTCAAAACAGACCGTATCATCATGCAGGGTAAAAAAACCTACAACTTTTCCAATTTCCCATGGCTCCGATGTATAGAAGACTTTATTTGAAATAGGATTAATAGCAAAGTTTTCTTTTTTCTCTGTTAGGTTATTTCCCGTACAGCCGGAAAGAACAGTTAACAGAATTAAAAAAGCTATAGTAAGCCGTTTTGTTTTAATACCCATGTCCCCACCTTCCTTTTGCTTATACCTTAAAGCATTTAAAAACTTAAAAATAGCGAACAGAATTCCCAGACTTTTAATCTGTTGGTTCTATTAAGAATCATTATGCCGCCCTGCTAAAAAATACGACAGCCCAACTGAATATATCTAAACATAAGCAAAAAGTGGTATTTAATATACTGGCTTGGATAAAGCTTTCGGAACCTTCGTGAAAACCCGGCACAGAGGACGAAATTATTGCTACATTCCGATATTTTTCAAAAGCTTGTCCTGTACAGCGGAATGACGTTGATAACCGGCTCCTCATAGGGATGCACCTTTTTGACGGCCTCAATGGTGACATCCACCTTCTCCCGCAGGCAGGTCACCTCCACTTTCAGCTCCGGTTTGGAGCTGATTTCGTTTTCTGCGCCGATATAAGGATTGGAGCCGGCCAGGGGACGCCAGCAGCCGGTCACCTTGCTGTAGGATAGGCAGCTGTCATAGTTTCCGATATGTCCTGCGTCCACGCTCTGCAGGGCCTTTTGTATTGCTCCCAGATGGGTCTCCGGCATAAAGATTTCCATTTTGCAGTAGAGAAAATCGTCCATTCCTTTAAGCATTTTACCTGTCATCTCCAATCTCAATGTATAATCAGTTCGTTAAAAAGTCGCTGGTACGAACTGGTACAAAAATATGATATACTTCTCATCGGATACCGTCAAGAGTATACGCGGTTTAGTCTGACGGTCCGGAAACATATGTGGCTCAATTTCCGGATGAGAAAGGCAATTTAATCTTTGAGGGAATAATTCCCTCCACCTGTTAACTCGGCTATACAGCTTTTCGAACAGTTGATATGTTATAGTAGACAATAGAGATTGATATGCCTCCGAAAAAGGGGATAAAGCCAATGTCTGGGAATCTATTGTTTACGGGCCTTTGATCCATATTTTCTTGTTGAATCTTGCTGAATATTGTTGTATTGTTGAGTTTGTATAGTGTACAATGATATGGTCTAAAAAAAGAAGAAGCTGACCCCTAACTGTGGTAAAATGGTAAGTGCTAACAAACCAATCACAGAAAGGGATAGCTTCTATGAAAAGAATAGCACAAAAA
>JAAYOP010000022.1 GCA_012520295.1 Clostridiales bacterium
TGGAAAAGCCGCAAACTATATTGACAAAGGGCATTTATTTTGCTATTATCATCATCGCTGGTGTTTTGGAATGCTGGTGTAGCTCAGTTGGTAGAGCAGCTGATTTGTAATCAGCAGGTCGGGGGTTCAAGTCCGTCCACCAGCTCCATATATTTTATATCAAAAACTTAATAAATGTGGGGGAATACCCAAGTGGCCAAAGGGGGCAGACTGTAAATCTGTTGTCAGTGACTTCGGTGGTTCGAATCCGCCTTCCCCCACCAAAAAGGGGCTGTCTCAACCTGAACTTCTCGTTCCTGGTGAGACAGCCCTTTTTTCTCAAACTCTATTCACCGCGCTCCCCGTCGTATTTCTCCCGGCTGTAATAGAACATCTCCATTATACCGGTCCACAAAAGCTCCTGACCGGGAGCTGAAACCGAGCTAATAAGGCCGCCGCCGGCTCCATATGTGTCCACCACATGGTGAACTGATTTTATAACGTCTTCTTTTGTGTTGCCTTCCGGTGCGGCAATCACCTCAAAGCCGATTTTATTGCCCCACTTTTCCTTATAGGCTGCAATATCATTGGCTCTTTCCTGAAGTTGCAGAAGATCCACACCCAGGTCAATCATATATGGGACAAATCTCTCGATTTTACCACAGCTATGAAGCTGGAGGCAGATATCCTTTGCTTTTATATGGTCAAAAAGTCTCTTTGTGGGCTCAAAAACGATTTCCTCCATCATCTTTTCACTGAAAAACGTATCCCGTTCCGTTCCCCAGTCGTCATGATATGTAATTAAATCCAGAGGAACATACTGACAAAGTCTGTCGATGAACTCCATTTCAAAATCGACAAATGCTTCGAAGAAATCCTTAACTGCCTCAGGTTCCATAGCCATTGCCACCATGGCTTCGGTATATCCGCCCATAAGTGCCACCAGCCGTTCCGTGCATCCCAGTCCGATATCAACCTGTAAAACCTTCTCCCTGTCAAAGGTCTTCATAAATTTTTCGCACAGACCCTTTATATCATACTCGTCCAGATTGGGGAATTTAACGCCCTTCTCCCAGTTAAGTATATCATCCAGGTACTGGGTGCCCACCTTTAGCATGGGTCCCCCTGCCTCGGGAACAAAAGTCCACTCAACACCGAACCAGTCTTTCCAATCATACCTGTCTTTTCTCGACCAGTCAGCCTCTCCCGCGCCTGTGAGAGTGGATGCAATAACCGGCACCATATCAATCATGATAATGGGTACCCAAACAGGCTGCTGCCGCTTATAAGCGCGCCTGAAATTTTCTCTTGCAGAGATTGGACGCTCCGGTACGGGAACCTTCATGGTGCTGTCGGAGAAAATCATTGCGTAATCGATAGTTTTAACACCATCGGCAAGATATGGCGGTCTCTCGTATTTCATTGATTTCCCTCTTTCATCATTTTGAATAACAAATGCTTGATTAATGCCTGTTTGCAGCGCAATTGATTTGTGGCGTATATCCATAAAAAATCAATTCAGGCAGTCAATCAAATGCATAATGCGAAAGCATTTGTTCAGTGAACATTAATTAACATATTTATTATATATTAAAATATATACTTTTCAATACTACGGTAACACTTATTTAAAACTACCGGACACAGCCGTATGATGCTGTTTACAACAATGCCTCATGTCAAGAGTGGCAGGAAGATATGTATGCATGGGTATTACCATACTTGCACATCCTTTCGGCAGCTGTAAACGTCCGGATGTCAGCCCATATTACAGGCGCCGCCGTCGATAACAACAGTGCTGCCGGTCACCCAATCGGCTTCGTCGGAAGCCAGCCAGACTGCCGCATAGGCTATGTCCTCCGGTTCTCCAAGACGTCCCACGGGACAGACCTCTTTAATCAGCTGTTTTTGGACCTCGGGATTATTTTTGACATATTCGGGGGTCATATTTGTATTAACCGGTCCTGGAGCGATAACATTTAGTCTCACACCCTGCGGGCTGAATTCCCTCACCATATCCCTTGTCATTTTATTCATGGCCGCTTTGAACGCGCCGTATATATATGCGTTTGACTCCGGCTTGTAATAGGATATGGAGGCTACATTGGTAATTGACGAGTGGCCGTGTTTGATGAGAGCGGGCAGGAATATCTGCATGGCCCAATAATGCCCCCGAAAATTCGTTTCGTTTATCAGATCATAGTCCTCATCGGTGTGCTCAAGGAAGGGCTTGTGTACCAGCACACCGGCGCAATTAAACAGTGTTGACACATAGCCGTATGTCTCAAGGGTCTTGTCCAGCAGTTCTTTTATCTCATCTTTCCTTCTGATATCGCATTTAACAAATATGCCGCTGCCTCCGACCTGCTTTATCATCTCAAGGGTTTTATTTCCCTGGGTCTCGTTTCTGTTTGCACATACTACCTTAGCTCCTTCTTTTGCAAACATGACCGCGACCGCTCTGCCGATGCCAGAGCCCGCACCTGTAACAACGGCGACCTTTCCATCCATTCTGCCCATGGTTTAAACCTCCCTTTAAAAAATAATATACCCTGTTAAAGACGCCGATTATCTCGGCAGCTTGCCAAGCCGCTCCAGTTCGTCTGCAATTTCTTTCAGGCCGTATTTCTCATATGTATCTCTTGTCGGCCATCCGGTTTTCCTGTCCCAGCCCCGTGCGTCATAATAGAGATCGACAAGATCATTCCAATCCTCCCATGTGACCGTCTCTCCCCAGGGGTCCGGATATTGCATTGTAGGAAATATGGCGTTTACCTCCATATTCCTGTCACGATTAAAGTTTCTGATAAGAATGGCCCTGAAAAGCAGTCGTGAACGCTCTGCGGCGGCGTCCAGCTTCTCTTCCGTAATAGGTATTCCTGTGGCGGCAGCAAACATCTGGGCTTCCATATCGCCCCAGAACAAATCCGGACTTTGCCAGTCGCAGCTGGTTACCGAATCCTTAATTTCCGCCTTGTTTTCTATTAGAATCACACCATTGACAAAAGTGGGACTGTGACAAGGATCGTCTTTATATTCAAGGTAGTTTTGATATGTATCATGAAAATGCGCGACAGTCTGCACATCTCTTGTTACGGTCATTAGCTCAAGAGATGTGGCCAGCCATCCTGGTTTGTATATGGCTCCCTCAAAACCTCGGCCCTGCCAATGATAGCTGTGGCCCCAGGCGGTTTCAAGGCTGACGGGTATATCGAGGCGCTCGCCTGTTATCTGGGAATACCTGCCCCGGTATATTGTATCGCCGTATTTTTCCTTACCCAGATTCCTTATTGCACGAGCCATGCCCTCGGCAAAAATATCACCGTATTTGCCACGCCTGTATGTAATCATATCAAGAAAATATTTGACAAACTCCTCTGACTCCACATCCACTTCCATACCAAAGTCCAGATCGTCCAGCAAACCTTCTTTTTTTGCCATTGAAAGCCAGGTGAAATACCATACAATTACATCCCATTTATCCAGCCCGTATTCGTTGCAGAGATTTGACATGACGCTGCCTTTGTCGAAATCGGGCCTCCAATAGTTGACGATATCCCCAGGTACTTTTTTGAAGAGCTCGTCAAAAAAGGGATCCGTGCTATCAGGAGATATTTCCTCACGGCTGAGCATTTTACAGGCAAGAAAATGGTTCTGCTCAGTCTCAAAGCTCTGTATGGGAGACCAGCTGCAATCCTCCTGGAAGCCGTAGGCAAATATGCTTACACATTTTTCGATTTGGTTTATTCGCTCGTCTGAAAAAGCAGACTTCATATTCAGCATCAGCCTGTTGCAGCGCTGATTGCACCCGTGGCTGCAGGCAACCTGGCCTCTTATCCAACCTCCCTCCACAGGGATTGTGTTTCCGTCCATTCCGTGGGTTTCCTCTTTGACAAGGGGGTTTGGATTCATGCTCGGCATTCCCATCTTGAGCCGCAGCTCAAAAACCTTATCTATGTGGGCAGGGTAAACGGCACCAGTCCCCCTTACGGTGATAGCCTTCAAATTTTTGGAGCCGAACACAGCTCCAAAGCCGCTTTTAGCGGCAACATTGTCATTGCTGGTGGTGATGCTGGCATTGCGCAGAAGATTCTCGCCTGCGGGGCCAATAACTATGCTCTTTACGTTTTTACCATGCAGCTTCTCAAGCTTTTCCTGTGTCTGGTGTACAAGAAGGCCCCAGAGCCCGTCAGCGGGGAGGAACTGGATTTTATCATCTTCAATGAGTATATAGGTGGGCTCAGGAGCGCGGCCTTCCACAATAAAGCCGTCGTAGCCGGCAAATTTCAGCTCCGCACCGAACCAGCCGCCTATGCCGCTCCAGGCATACTGCTCAGGAAAGCTGTTGGGAGATATTCCGGTAAATACACATCTGCCGCCAGTGGGAATTCCGGTTGCCGTTGTGGGGCCCGTCATAAATATGATTTTGTTTTCAGGATCGAAAGCTCCGGTACCGGGGGGCACCTGGTCCCAAAAAATCTTATTGCAGACGGAGCGACCGCCAATATATTCGGGGACATACTTTGAAGTTGGAATTATCTCGACAGAACAGTTTGAAAGATTTAAGCGGGCTATCTTCCCCACATAGCCATAGGTTGGGACCGTGTTATTCATATGTTTCCACCTCCGCTATAGTAGCGGGTTCCGGTTTCGGAGCCGAACTGAGACCTATGCAGCCCACGGGGCACCACTGTATGCAGGCCGGGCCTTCGGGTCTTGTCCGGCAAAGGTCACATTTTTTTGCCTTTCGTTTGGCTTTATCCGCTGACCTTACCATGTTTATTCGCGGGGGATCAAAAACACAGGCTTTTATGCACAGTCCGCAGCCTATGCAGTTTTCCTCGTCGATATAGACAATACCGTTTTCATCTATGCACATGGCACTGTCCTTTTCTGGGCATGCCGAATAGCATGGATGATCTGAGCAGTGCTGACAGGAGAGTATTATGTGAATCATTGACCTGGTTCCCCTGTCCACAAAAATTCTTGTGTAACTCGGACTGACCAGCCCGTCATGGGTCAGCGTGCATACTATCTCGCAGGTTGTACATCCTGCACAAAGGGAGTATTCAGGCTCATATTGCACAATATGGTCTCCGAATGTCCTGACTCCTTTTTCATTCATGCCATATCCCTCCGTATCTATAAACAGCAATAAAGGCAGTTAATGTTTATTATAAAGCACTTTATAATTTTTGTATACAAATACTTTGTTTATAGATATATCATAA
>JAAYOP010000023.1 GCA_012520295.1 Clostridiales bacterium
CTCAGCTCCACATCAGAAACAGAAGCGTCTCTTCTCTCCTCCTCGGCCTTTGCCAAATCCTCTTTCAGATACCGCAGCTGGAGGTCATCGGAGGCATAGTCCGCTTCCGTCATGTTCAGAAGCTTGACCTTATACTGATACTCCAGCTCGTCAAGCCTGTCGATAGCCGCGTCAAGATCCGGGGTTTCGCTGGACAGTCTGAACAGCACATCCCCCACTTCGACTAAATCTCCGTTTCTCACCGGCACGGAATCCACGGTGCGTGTCTGGCTCAGCTTTACTTCATAGGATTCAAAAGCCTCCACTCTCCCGCTGCCCCTGATTTTTGCCGTTATTGTGCCGGAGGACACATAGGTGGTGGCCACCTCGGGCAGAGAGTGATTCATGATTGTATTGGAAAAGAAGGTTAACACCAGCATTACCGCGAGAAATATAATGACGGCGTTTTTTACCCAAGCTCTCTTTTTAACCTTTTCTTCTGTCATTAATTATTTACCTCCCAAATAGACGCTTGAAATATCCCCGTTTGATGCCTGAGCAATATGGCTTTGCTTCAAGCTGCCTATCCTTTAATCGCGCCGGAATATGTGATACCTTCCACGAGATATTCCTCACCGTGTAAAAACATCAGCAGACAGGGTATCATGTATATGGTGGCCACAGCGAAGGCCAGACCCACCTCGCCTGTATTTATTTTCGACAGGAATACGGAAAGGGGCTGCTTTGATACGTCCGAAAGGAGTATTATGGGCTGCTCAACCATATTCCAGTAGTCTATAAACACCAGCATTGCGATGGAATACAGGGCGCTTCTGCACTGCGGAATACATACTTTAATAAATATCTGCCATTCGTTGCACCCGTCAAGCTTTGCCGCCTCAATCAGGGCGCCTGATATCCTGCGCATAAATTTGGTCAGCAGGAAAACGCTGAATGGCGCAAAAATACCGGGCAGGATTATTGCCCACCTGGTGTCGATAAGTCCGGTCCACTCGGCTACCAGATAGTTGGGGACCAGAGTTACCTGATAGGGCATGAGCATAAGTATTATGTAAACAAAAAACAGGATTTCCTTCAGCCTGCCTCTGAACCTTGAAAAGCTGTAGGCCGCAAGGGATGCCACAACCACCTGAAATATTACGATGGGAACCACCAAAATAACCGAGTTCCAGAATTTCAAAAGATAGTCGGGACTTTTAAAGAGCACGGTGGAATACTGGCTGAAGCTGACCTTGTCCGGTATGAAAACAAGATTTACCTTCTTAGCCATATATGACGTTCCGCCAAGCCCGGATGTTCCTGAAAAGACCATGCCATATTTTGCATTCAGCTCTGTCTGGGACATAAATGAATCGGCTATCGTCAGAACGGTGGGCATGAGGAAAGCAATCGCGAAAAATGCGGCTATTATAAAGAACAGCACTCTCGTAATAAGTCTTTTTTTGCGTATCAACCCTCCACATCCTTTCCATATCTATTCTCGATTATGAAGAGTATAGCAATTATCATTATCATCACAATCGCCATAACAACGGCTGCGGAGGATAACTTCTGGTAATCAAGAGATCTGAAGGTATTGTTCATAAAATGCTGGAGCATATACAGGTCGCCCGCCGGATAATCTCCCGACAGCAGATATACCTCCCGGAATACCTTGAAGGAGTTTATAAGGGACAGTATGGTGACAAAAAGAATCGTGGGTGAAAGGTATCGGAGCTTAATTTTAAAGAATTTATAAAGGCTGCCTGCCCCTTCAATATCGGCAACCTCCAGAAGGTCATTGGGCATATTGTTCAGCGCCGCCATAAACAGTATCATGTTATACCCCAGGTTCTTCCACAAAAAAAGCGTTACCACAACAGACTGGCTGAATGTATTTGATTTGAGCCAGTCTATTTTCTCAATGCCAAATATCCTGAGAAACTCATTAACCGCCCCGTTGTAGTGAAACATTACCTGCCATATCAACACGATGGAGGCTACGGGCACCATCATGGGGCTGAGAAAAAACGTCCTGAAATAACTCTTGCCCGGTATCTTCTGCTCCAGAAGGCTTGCCAGCAGAATGGAGAGCACGACCGCCAGAGGCACCGCCGTCACCGAAAATGTCAGGGTGTTTTTGGCAGCCTGCTTAAAGGCCGAGTTGGTCAGGACGTTTTTGAAGTTCTCAAGAAATACAAAGTTGTGATGAAGCGGGCTATCTATCATTGAATAATATATGACAACACCGAAGGGTACGATGAAGAATATACATACCCCAATAAAGCTGGGAGCCAGAAAACCCGCGCTTGTTATAAAATCCCGTATCCTTTGGGCTCTTCCATTTTTATTCTTCTTCACCGTACCCACCTGCCTGAATTTATTTCTGTTCGTTTACGTATATCTCCACTCTGCTTTGAATTACATCGGCACATTCCTGCGCTGTTTTCTGGCCTGAAAAGAACACGGCCGCTTCTTCCCGGATTATGTCCATAATACTGCTGTCATAGGTCATCAGCCTGTCGGTGCGTGCCAGAAGGTCCATGAACATTTGGTGTTCCTCTTCGGTCATGGAATAGACCGTTACAGGTGAGTTGTCCACATACCATTCCATTTTAGGTTCCTCTACTGTGTTTCCGTGTTCATCCACATATGTGGTGGGAGTCATGGCCTCCTCCACCATTTCATCAAACACCGCTTTGTTTGTGGGGAAGCCCCAGAACCAGCCTTCGTTCTGATATTCCTCTGTCAGCAGAATTCTCATGAACTGCCAGGCTCCCTCCTTGTCCCTGCATTTGGATGACATGGCAATTCCCGAATCTACTATCAAAGCGTTACCGTCCTTGCTCTCACAGGGGAAGCCCTTGAACACAAGGTTTCCGCCCAAAATGGCATTGTACATCTGTAAATCGCTGAAATTATACAGATTGGATATTCGCAGGAGCAGCTGGCCGCTCTGAATCAGCTGATTTTCATCCACAAATTCTCCGGACATCCAGTCATATTCTTCAGGAAAATTGTTTACAAATTCAAGGAGCTTGATGAAGTCTTGGCTGTTAAAGCTGCATTTGCCTGAAATCCAGTCCACATATTCGTTCATATTCATCGCTAGAACAGTTTCAAGCATGTAATCCCTCGTATAATAGGGGGCAAAGGGCATTGTGCCCTCCGGCAGCTGGGACAGGACATTATTCAAATCGTCCAGTGTCCATCCCGGCTCGCTGCCAATCCTGTTTTTATCGCCAGCTACTGTGAAGATTCCGAAGCTGGAGGCTATCTGGTAGAGCTTCCCGTCCGTTTCCATTGCCTTGAAAACTTCCTGCACAATGGCTTCGCGGCCCAGCTCCGGGTCATTATCAATATAGGGATAAAGGTCCTCCAGCAGGCCCTTTGATATGTACTGATCCACCGGGATTTGTCTCGAGGTGCACAGAATATCAGGTATATTGCCGGATATGATCTCGGTACTCAGCTTCAAAAGCCCGGCGGTATAGTCATCCTGAGTGTTATACTCCGAGTAGTCCGTGACCTCTATGCGATACTTGGTGTTTTTCTTATTGAACTCTATAACCTTTGCTCTCAGGTTGTAATCCAGATAGAATGTGGCCATGCTCAGATATGTTTTCTGAGGAATCTCAGAGACATCCGTCTTTGTAAGCAGTGCCATTTCAAGCTTTTGCGAATAATCTACAAAGTTATAGCTGGAGGTTACACAGGCCACTCTTCCGTCCGGAAGGATGGTCATGGAAGTGATGGAGTTGCCATCTATATCGCAGTTTATCCAACTGAGCAGCTTTTCCGCCTCGGCCGCTCCCTGCTTATAACCGTATAAATTGTTTCCATCCGAGAAGAAGACCAGATATTCTCCCGCGCCGGGATATGCGTTCCAGGCATTCACAGGCAGGGGAATACTGTCCTTCCAGTCGCCCGTGGAAGGATCTATGGGCTTTAATACATTGCCTTGTTCTTCATATGTAGTGACGGCTACGGTACCGTCTCCCATCCTGACTATATTGTTTACCCAGCCGTCCAGCGTCAATTCAAATTTCTTTACGCCCTGACTGTCATATACATATATTGCCTGGCTTCCGTCTGAAATATATATGTTACTGTCCTTATCCAGGGACATTCCGTTTAAGTAAAAATACTGATTTTGCTCAAGAAGGGAGCTGAGATCCAGCTTTCCTATCTCGGCACCGG
The DNA here is from genome assembly GCA_012520295.1 of Clostridiales bacterium. Taxonomy (GTDB): domain Bacteria; phylum Bacillota; class Clostridia; order Oscillospirales; family Oscillospiraceae; genus JAAYOP01. Next base: position 4,180 of record JAAYOP010000023.1, read on the forward strand.
TTTCATCCAGTTTTCGGACATCGATGCTTCTCCCGTCGTCCACATAGTTTCCATTCTCGTCAAAATGATAAAAATATCCCTGCTCGGCCAGCCATATATTCCCCTGGTCGTCTATGCACATTCCGGAAATGCCCACATTCCCCATGGATCCCTCAGGAATTGGCGGACTGACATATCCGGGTAGCTGCTCCAGACCTGTACCGTCCATATTCATTTTAAACAACCTTGTCTCGGTCATGCCATAATATCCCCACCCGGGACCAATGGGCATAATGCTAAAATCTCCCGAGTCATCCGACTCCTCCGGTTCATTTTGCTCGACTGGTACGTCCGATGTAAAATAGACTTTGTCGCCAAAGTATGAAACACTCTGCATATTGGTTATTTCAGATGGCACGGATATGTATTCCGGAACATATACATAACCCTTCGGCCCATTGTTCGAGTTTCGATTGTCGGTACTTCCGTTTTTTCCGCCGCAGGCCGACAGCATTGCCACAGCCATTATAACAACCAACAATAGAGCCAGTGCCCTTTTTAACTTTCTTGTTTTTGCTTTCTTCATCTTTACCTCCTGTTTTTGGCTGCCGATTGGGCATTGCAAATACTGAGAAGTGCAAATACATGCATATAATTCTCTGCTATTCTACCTTTACCTGCCAATTGTGTCAATCAAACATTTGTTTTTTTATTACTTTGTTCTGAAAGTATTCTTCCTTTAGACGCAGCATTATGGCAAAATGTTCCGATATTGCGCCCATATACATATAGATTTTTTTAAAAAATCAGAACCCATAAATCTCAAAATGGTGAGGCTTGCCCGGAAAACAGACATGCTTCATCATTTTTATTGTTTTTGTATGCGGACTTGCCGCCTTTGAATAAACTGTAATAAGCAGCTTTAGGCGCATAGGCAGGAAGTATAAACCGGCCGCCCCGTCGGTTTGAAACATACAAAACGAAAGGATTGATGCTTATGCTGTCCGCCGCCTTTCTTTTATTGCTGAACACAGCGTTTTGGACCCTTCGTCTTGGTGTCAGCAACGGTTCTTTTCCCCGCCCGCTAAACCCTTCGGAAGAAAAAAAATATGTGGAGCTGTGCAGAAAGGGAGATATGGATGCAAGAAATACTCTCATAGAGCACAATCTTCGGCTTGTGGCGCATATTATAAAAAAATACTATACCCATAATTGCGACCAGGATGATCTGATATCTATAGGAACAATCGGCCTTATTAAAGGAATTTCAACCTATGACCCTGAAAAGGGCGTGCGTCTTGCCACATACGCATCCAAATGTATTGAAAACGAAATACTAATGTATTTCAGAAGCCAGAAAAAGTCGGCAGGCGATCTGTCCCTCTCCGATGCCATCGATTCCGATGGGGAGGGCAACAACCTGTCCCTGATGGATGTACTCTACATAGAGGATAATATGTTTGATAAGCTGAGTCTGAAGGAAAACTGTATAAACCTGAAGAAACATATATCCGGGCTGCTGACGGAGAGGGAAGCAAAAATTATCATGCTGAGGTACGGCCTGAACGGCCACCCGCCGAGAACCCAGCGGGAGATAGCCGCCATATGCGGTATCAGCCGATCCTATGTGAGCCGGATTGAAAAGAGAGCCCTTGAGAAGCTGAGAAAGGAATTTGATGATAACATATGAGCAGAGAGTTTTTAAATAATGTCCACTGAACAAATGCGTTTTGCAAAACGCATTTACAAAAAGGGCGCGCCCCGTCCCCGGTTCCCTCTGAACTGTTGGCTTTGCAAACAGGGGGAACTGTCGGCCCAAAGCCTGCCAAGCAAGGCTTTGCGACTTGAGGGAAAGACGTAGAGGTAGCTTATGGCAAATTGAAAAACAACAAAAACCCTCCGGAGAGCGGAGGGGGTATTCAGAGAAAATAAACTAGGTTTCACCTTGGAAATGTCCCCTTTCCTGGGTGTAGTTTTTAACATCAGGAAAAATACATAGACCGGGCTGCCGCAAAACTGTGACTCCTGCCTGTCCTTTGCGGCAGTCCGGCTATTTGCGTATTGAAAACAAAATTTGGGAAAGACTACGGGCATAAACTAATCACTTCCATCCGAGGTAGATTGACATGAAAAAGCATAAAATACTGCTCCTCATCTGCTCATCCCTTATGGCGGTGTTTCTGCACTCACCTCCCGCGGCGGCAATAAATGAAGTCTGCACCGCCAAAGGGGCTGCAGAAACGCAGAGCAGCACCACGCAGCAGATACTCTGCCGGGCTTTTCAGGAAGAGTGCCGTTCCATAGCGCTATACGGCGCTTATATCAGAAAGTTTGGCGACACCAGGCCCCTGTCCGGCATATCAAGCGCCAAGAGGGCCCATGGGGCGGTTTTAAAATCACTGCTGCTAAAATACGGGTGGCAAATCCCGGAAAACACATTGCCAAAGGATATTGTTGTTCCGGACACCCTCCTGGAGGCTTACAGAAGCGGTCTGGAACGGGAAAAGGAAACTATTGAGATGTATAACACTTTTTTAAGGTATGAGCTGCCCGAGAATATTAAAACCATATTTTCCGTTCTCAGAACATCCGCAGCCAATCATCAAAAAGCCTTTGAACGGGCAATAGCCAGGTATGAGAAAAACAGAATATAAATGACTTGGGTGAAATACTATGGCCACCCGCCCTGTTTGCGGGTGGCCATAGCCTGTGCGTTGCTAACTTATGCTCTCCACCGCTTTCTCGGCGAAGCTGTTGTTAATCAGCTCGCTGAAGGGAGCCTTCTCCTTGAGCTCCCCTGCCTGGCTCATAACAGTCTGCAGTTTTTCAAAGGCCTCCTCCTTCATGACGGGAGTTTTTGAATAGGCGTCTATGTCTTTATAGCGGGTGACAACCGTTTCCAGAAGCTCTATGTCCGTATCCGGGAAGGACGGGGCCAGAGCCTCGGCTATTTCTCTCGGGCTGTGCTCTTCAACCCAAAGCTGTGCTTTATAAAGGGCATTTGTGAATCTCTGAATAAGTTCGGGATTTTTCCCTATGAAGCTCTTTTTCGCGAAATAGGCCGTATATGGAATCTCGCCGCTCTCCATTCCTATGGAGGCCAATATATACCCCTTGCCCTCGGCCTCAAGCATTGATGCGGTGGGCTCGAAAATCGTGACATAATCTCCGTGCCCGGAAGCAAAGGAGCCCGCCATCTGCGCAAATTGGATGCTGTCGTCAAAGGTAAGGTTTTCGCCGGGAATGAGCCCCTTGCTTTTGAGCACATATTCCAAGGTCATATAGGGAACTCCGCCCTTGCGGCCGGGAAGCACCAGGGAGCCCTCCAGGTCGGACCAATCAAACTCATCGGCAGGATACCTACCGACAAGGAAAGAGCCGTCCTTTTGGGTCAGCTGGGCAAAGACCTCCGCATAATCTTCCTTTCCCTCATTATATACATATATGGCGGCCTCCGGTCCGGCAAAACCGATATCCACGGAGCCTGATATTACCGCCGTCATAACCTTGTCGGCCCCCTGTCCGTTTATAAGCTCTATTTCAATGCCCTCCTCGGCAAAAAAACCGTTGTTAATAGCCACATACTGGGGTGCATAGAAGACCGAATGGGTTACCTCACTAAGTGTTATTTTGACCGTATCCTTTTTGCCGCCGCAGCCTCCGGCCAGACCGGCAAATATTAAAATGCTTAAAATAGGTGCAATAAACTTAAATATACTCTTTTTCATAACCCTCTCCTTAATCTGCGGCAGCCCGGATGCCGCATTTTATTACCGATTTTGGAGCGTGGGCTTACAGGCTGGTATGTAAAACAAAGGGCTGCCTGCGGGCCCACGCTATACTGAAGTGAAATTGAAAAACTTTTTTAAATACTTCTCCAGAAGCAGAACACATCTGTACATTAAAGCAGCCACAATCGCCAGAATTATAACCGAGCACATGACTAAATCCATCTGGAACACCTGGCCTCCGTACACTATCAGGTAACCCAGCCCCGCTTTTGAGACAAGAAACTCTCCGGCTATTACGCCTACAAGGGAAAGGCCGATGTTTACCTTCAGGGTATTGAGCAGCCTGCCGATGTTTGAAGGAAATACTATCTTCAGGAACGTCTGGCTCTTGCTGGCTCCGAAGGTTTGCGCCATCTTAATTTTCTCCCTGTCTGTATTCACAAAGCCGCTGAGCATATCCAGTATCGTCACAATCATTGATATGGCAAGGGCAACAACGATTATTGCCTTCATACCCGCTCCCGCCCATATGATTATTACCGGGCCAAGGGCGATTTTCGGCAGACTGTTGAGGACAACCAGATACGGCTCGGCTACCCTGGAAACAAAGCTGCTCCACCAGAGGCCAACGGCTATCAAGGTTCCCAGCACAGTACCCAATATAAATCCAGCCAGGGTCTCAAGACAGGTAACTGAAATATGCATAAGCATTCCGTCAGACAGCATTCTGACAAAGGTTTTCACAATCCTGGACGGCTGGCTCATAATAAAGCTGTCTATTATTTTAAAACGGGCAAGAACCTCCCACAGAATAATTATGGCAGCCAGAAGCAGGATTTGTGTTGAGGCTACGTATATCTTCCTTTTTTTTATTTTTCTCAGATACGCCGCCCGGGCATTTGACTCACCTTTATACATGGACATCAAGCTCTCCCCATATCTTATTAAAGTATCTTCTGAAATCAGGATTATTACGTCTTTGAAGAGGAAAATCCTCGTTGTCGGGGAAGCTGACATTATGTATGCTTTTTACACATGCCGGGCGTTTGGTCAGCACGATAACCCTGTCGGACATGCTTATGGCCTCCGATATATCATGGGTAACCATTACAACGGTTTTCTTTTCCCTCTTCAGGATTTTGTATACATCATCCGTAAGAGATATGCGAGTTTGGTAATCCAGAGCTGAAAAGGCTTCATCCAGCAGCAGTATTTCCGGCCTGACCGCCAGGGTTCTTATAAGGGCCGCTCTCTGCCTCATTCCCCCGGAGAGCTGCGATGGATACTTGTCTTTAAAATCATACAGTCCATAGTTTTTCAAAAGCTCCTTGGCATAGTTTTTATATTCAGGTGTCAGCATACGGCGAATCTCCAGACCCAGATAAACATTTTTCAAAACGCTCCGCCATTCCAGCAAATTGTCGTTTTGCAACATATAGCCCGTTTCCCGGGATATCCCGCAAACCTTACTGCCGTTTATATATACACTTCCCACCGTAGGAGTATATAGACCTGATATTATAGACAGCAGTGTGGACTTTCCGCATCCGCTGGGTCCGACTACACTGATGAATTCTCCCTTTTCCACCTCAAAGCTTATTTCCTTTATTGCCTCTATTTCTCCGTTGGCAGCCTGATAAATCTGGCCTACCCCGTCTACCTGTAAAACTCCGCCCAATTGCATTCCTCCTTTGTATTCTCTTTCATAACATTATATTTAAAAGGTCAGATTTAGTGACCTTTGGCCCCGGCTCCCATGTATAAACCATCCATATCATCGCAAAGCACTTGTTGTTTTATGAGTTTTCTGATATTATTAGTGTGTCATTTCGCTTATATTTCATCTATTTTGCGTTATTGACAAATTAAAACAATAAGATTAAACTCGATATATCGAAGATAGTGAGGTGAGCTAAATGAGTGCAAGAAGCAGAATTCCGGGCGCCGTGATCAGACGTCTGCCCAGATATTACCGTTACCTCTCAACATTGCATCAACTCGGCATTGTGCGTGTTTCTTCAAGGGACATGAGCAAAGCTCTGGGGCTTACCTCCTCACAGATCAGACAGGATTTTTCCAATCTGGGCGGTCTGGGACTCCAGGGATACGGGTATGATGTGGACTCGCTGCTCAAAGAAATAGGCATTATTCTCGGCCTTGATACCATGTATAATCTGATAATTATCGGTGCTGGCAATCTGGGACATGCACTGTCAAATTATCAAAACTTTGAAAAAAGAGGCTTCAGAATAATCGGCGTTTTCGATGTGGACCAACGTATAATCGGAAAAAAGGTAAATGGACTTACAGTCATGCACATGGACGAACTGTCTGAGTTTTTAAAGGAGAATAAAGCCGATATCGCCGCCATAACCGTTCCCAGAACATATGCAAGAGAGGTAGCCGAAAAAGTTATAAGCCTCGGCATAAGAGGTATCTGGAATTTCGCACCAGTGGAGCTGGAATTTCCCGATGACATTGTCGTGGAGAATATACATCTCAGTGACAGTCTGATGGTTCTGGGTTATAACCTGAAACAGGAGAAGAAGGAAAACAGAGCATAACGAAATAAACAAAAAAACCTGATGAAACAGCTTCATCAGGTTTTTTTGTTTTGTTTAATAACCTCAGTTATGGTCCGAGCAGGCATTTGTGCCATGGCCGTGCTCAACCTGGCACTCGTCTGTCCCGTCCGCGTTTTTTATCAGCCTAAGCCCCTGCCTCTCCATAGCCATAAGGGCTTTGTCCGCGGTCATGCCATTGCCTCGATATCTTGTGACATGTTCATCCGCCAGAATATCAAAGGCCTCAGGGGTTAGTTGGCCTGTTATAACCGCCTCGCAGGAGTGTTCATTTACAATGCGGGCAAGCTCTGTTCCTTCTTTGTCATAAATATTTTCTATGGCCTTAACGGACATGGTATCCATATCCACTACCAGCAGATATTTACATGAGGCAAAATGCTCTGATACCAGGTCAGACAGGCCCCTGCCGTCACAGGCTACGGCTATATTCATCATAATTCTTCACTTCACTTTACTAAGCTTATGTTTTTTCATTCGGGCTGGGGTAATAGGGGCATCGCTGAATAAGGCATTCTTTGTTTTTTGCAAACTGGCTGCATATATATTTGACGTTTTCTGTTTCCTGAAAGCCTCCAACATGTTTTTTGAAGGCTTCAACGGCCAGCATGGCCTCTCTTTTGCAGCACCGCGGTCCGCCCAGCCTGCCGATTTCCTTTAGGGCAAGGGAGGTTATCTCCTGGGCGTCTCCCCTTTCCTGCCTTGAATAGGGCGTGACCCCGTGTATGACAGAATAGGCGATACCGGTGCCCACCCCGGCGCCACAGGCACCGTGGGAGCCGCAAAAGCCGCCTTTAACATCCCTGCCTCGCCTTATGGCTTCCCCCACAGCATGGGGGTCTTTTATTCCCCGGCTGTTGTTGTATGCGGCCACCAATACTGCCGGAACGATGCTGTGGTATTCGGGCCCGTGCATGTTCAGGCCTGGAAGCCGGAAAACCTCCAGAAGAAGCGCCACAGGGTCGGTGAGATCGCTGTTCTCACACAGCTGGCGGACAAGGAAGAGGATATCCTTGCCATGACAGTCGCCGCAGACATAGTGTCCCTTTGGGCAAAAGGCGTTTGTCTCCTCCTTCTTCCCGCACAGGGCGCATTTTACCATGACAGGCATATTCCTGGAATAGACTAGCTTTCTGCCGCAGACCATACAGCCGGCGGTCTTCTTTTTCGCGTTTGTTTTCATAGGCTGTTTGTATTAATGATGTCCGCAGTCGCCATGGTGCTCATGCTTTTGGCACACTGTGTCTGAGGATACCAGACGGCCGTTGAGATAGTCTGCCGCGGCGGTCTCAGCATCACCTGTCGCGCCGGTAACCACCACTATTCCCTTTTCATTGAAAATCTCAATTGCTCCTGCGCCCATACCACCGGATATTACCACATTCACACCCTGGTCATGGAGATAGTTTGGCAAAAATCCCGGCCTGTGTCCCGGATTGGGTACGGATTGCGCCTTTATGATCTTGTCGTACTCAGTGTCATAGATGTTGAAGTTTTCACAATGCCCGAAATGCTGTGCAACTTTCTTGCCATCGCTGGCTACTGCTATTTTCATTTCGTCCTCCTTTTATTCTGGTTATTTATATTCTGTTTCCTGCGTTATCAGAGATTCTCCAGGTAATCTGCCATTTCATCAAGCCAGCTTCCATTGTAGAGCTCAATGCTCCCATTGTCACAGGCCCTGGCAATAGCCGGGTCCATAGGAATCCTTGCCGTCTTCCTGATACCGTGCTTGTCAGCTATGGTACTCAAATGGCTCTCTCCGAATATTTTTATCTGCTTTCCGCAGTCAGGACACTGAATATAGCTCATGTTCTCAACGATGCCCAGTATGGGTATATCCATCATCCTCGCCATATTGGCTGCCTTGGCTACTATCATGGATACCAACTCCTGTGGCGATGTGACTATGATCAGGCCGTCTATGGGCAGGGACTGGAAAACAGTCAGGGGCACATCTCCTGTCCCTGGAGGCATGTCTATAAACATGAAGTCCACTTCGCCCCAAACCACCTCGGTCCAAAACTGCTTGACGGTGTTTCCGATAATCGGGCCTCTCCATATCACCGGATCGGTTTCGTTTTCAACAAGAAGATTGAGAGACATGATTTTGATACCCTTTTTACTCTCTGCCGGGAACAGACCCACGTCGCTTCCAGTTGCTCTTTCGGTAATACCAAATGCCTTGGGTATGGACGGTCCGGTAATATCCGCATCCAAAACAGCGGTCTTATACCCTTTTTCGTTCATCCGCACCGCAAGGAGTGATGTTACAAGGGATTTTCCCACGCCTCCCTTTCCGCTGACAACCCCGAAAACCTTTTTTATATTGCTCAGTTCATTGGGGCTTGCGGTTTCCGGTTTTTGCGGCGCTGTCCTGTCGGCACATTCCTCGCCGCAGGAAGAACAATTATTGCTGCATTTCTCGCTCAATTTGAATACTCTCCTCGCATATTTTGATTTATCTTAAAGCTCCGCCACATCCCCTGTGGCAAGATACCGCAGATTTGAATTCATAATCGGTTTAAGCCGCCTGAACGCATCCATGCCAGTACAATGGCAGGTATAATATACGGCATCGGTCCGGCTGAGAGCATACCCGATTTCTTCTATAAGCTCCGGTTTCTCACTGGTTTTTGTCGCGGGATTGGAAAGATGGAAGCCTCCTATAACAAAGTCGGGAGCCCTTCCCTTTATTTTAATGAACCGGTCTATGATGTTTACAATTCCCCTGTGAGAACAGCCGGTCACAAGAAGATGTTTACCACCTTCGGTTATTATCAGGTTTTGCTCATGCAGGAAGCAGTCGGGCACAAGCCCCGCTCCCTTTTTCATAAGCAGCGCCTTGTTTGACTCCGACAAAAGCCGCTCCCCGTCGATTTTCGAGAACAGCTCCAGACCTTCGTTGATTTTCAAGCCGTCTCCGGTGAATACCATCCGGGGGTTCCCCTTAAGCTCCGGATTCAGCCCGATATCCTCTGCCTTCCCATTTTTGCGATAAGTCATATGGGTTTCAAAGGCCTTTTCATGTATATATACGGGGGCTTTTTTGTTTACTTCCAGAAAACCAGCCAGGCCACCCCCGTGGTCATAATGCCCGTGGGATATTACGGCGATATCCACATCCTGAAGCCTGACGCCCATTTTCTCCGCGTTTTTAATAAACAACCCGCTCTTGCCCATATCAAAGAGCACCCTGCGGCCTCCCGCTTCGATATACAGGCTCAGCCCATGCTCCGGCTTAAGGTCTTCGGATATGGATGTGTTTTCAACAAGCGTTTTTACTGTCATGCCGATCCGCCTTTTTCCCCTCCAGCATTATTTTCATCACATTTTCGTATACTTTCCTTACCGCCCGGCCGGCTTGACAATCAATATCCGTAATGCAAAGCCCGGAGTTTATGGCCCTGACCGCCTGAGTGTCAAAGGGAATCCTTCCCACAAAGGGGAGCCGTCTTTCCTGACAGAATCCCTCAATCCGGTGGGAAATATCTGGATTTGTATCCCATTTATTAATGCAAACTGCCAATTTCACCTTGAATATTTCGGCGGTTTTGATTATCCGTTCCATGTCGCTGAGCCCGGAAACAGAGGGCTCGGCAACTATCAGCACCGTATCAGCTCCGCTTATGGAGGCAATAACAGGGCACCCTATCCCGGGCGAGCCGTCTATGACTGCGATATCGGCTTCCCCCTTGGCCTGTCTGAGCTGCTTTTTAACCTCAGCGACAAGCTTGCCGGAGTTACCGCTGCCCATCTTAAGGCGCGCTGTTGAAAAAACAGCTCCCTTTTCAGGCTTATAGATCATCAGCTCGCCGGCTATATCATCCATAAGGCTCACAGCATCCCTGGGACACACCAGCCTGCAGACTCCGCAGCCCTCACAGGAGTAGACATCAACCCGGTAATCGGTACTGATAGCGTCAAACCTGCAGTTCTGCCGGCAGGCATCGCAGCGGGTACAGCGGCTGCTGTCTATGTGTGCCTTCGGCATACCGTAATAGTCTTTTCTCTCAGGCTCCCCTCCTCCCCCCATCAGAAGATGCAGGTTAGGGGCGTCCACATCGCAATCGGCATATTTTTTTGCCTCTGAAAGCTTTATAAATGCGCTGGCTACGGTTGTTTTTCCCGTGCCGCCCTTGCCGCTGAGTATCAAAAGCTGCTTCATAATCCGCTCCAATACTTTATTTAAGTCTGATATCTATGCTGTCGAGCAGTGATGAGAACAGTCTGAAATAGTCCTCCCTTACCCTGGCCGCAATCTGTGCCTGTGAGTTTATTTTACCCAGCTGTCTGTCAAAGGGTATCCTGCCCAGAATATCAATCCCTTTTTCAGCGCAGTATTCCCCGACCGGGTTTTCCTCCTGGCACTTGTTTAGCAGAACTCCAAAGGGCTTATTAAATACTTCAACCAGTTCATGAACCATTGCCAGGTTATGGGCTCCGAAAACAGTCGGCTCTGCTGCCAAAACGCAAAAATCCGCTTCCTTAATGCTCTCCATCACTATGCATGCGCTGCCTGGAGGACAGTCAATAAAGGTATAGCCTGTTTCGGGAAGTTCCATGAGAAGTCTTTTTATTACAGGTACTCCCGAAGCCTCTCCCGGATTGATCTCCCCTGTCACTACCCTGACCCCCTGGGACCAGCCCAAGGTTACATGCCCAATCTCCCTGTCCTTTTCTCTCATGGCATCCTGGGGGCATACTATTACACAGCCTGCGCAGGAGTGACAAATCTCGTCAAAAAGCATGGGCCTGTTTTTGACAAAGGCAAGGGCGTTGAAGTTACAAATATCCACGCACTTGCGGCATCCCACGCATAAAGCTTCATCGGCACAGGGTATTTTAACGCACACCTTTTCCGTTACGGTGTTTTCCGGCTGAAAAAAAAGATGGCCGTTGGGCTCTTCCACATCGCAGTCAATATAAAGGCTGTGGCCTGTAATTTTTTGAGCCGCCGCCGCCAAGTTGACAGATAGCAGCGTTTTCCCCGTGCCGCCCTTGCCACTGAGTACGGCTATGGTTTTTTTATTTTTTGCCATGGTTGTGAAAGCCCGGGTGTATGTCCTCAAGCAGGGTCAGCTTGCCTTCCATAAAGGCATCTATATTTTCTTTGACTAAGTCCCCCGTGGTTTTATACAACTTTATACCCGCCGCCTTGAAGACCTCTGCCGCGTTTTCCCCGCATCGAGGGACCAAAACCGCGTCAACCTGATTGTCCGCTATGACTTGGGCAGCCTTTATACCTGCCCCTCCCTGGCTGGCGGCGGCACCGTTGTCAAGAAAGGTGTGTTCCTTTGATTCGATCTCGTATATCAAAAAATACGGTGTTCTCCCAAAGGACATGCATACTGTTGTGTTTAAATCGTTATTGTCCACCGGAATTGCTATTTTCATATTGGCACCTCCAAATAGCTATGTAACGGCGTTTTTCACATGACCTGCTGCTTTGACTTTGCCATGTATTCCTCAATGGCGTTCCTGAGGGCTCCTACCGCCAGATTGGAACAGTGCAGCTTAAAATCCGGCAGCCCCCCCAGCGCATCAACAACATCCTGCTCCGTTATTTTCATTGCCTCCTCCAGGCTCTTGCCCTTTGCCAGCTCGCTGGTCATGCTGGCAGTCGCGATTGCAGCCGGGCACCCGAACACCACATAGCTGATATCGTAGAGCACATTTTCCTTATCCACCTTTAAAAACATAACCAGGTAGTCCCCGCAGGAGGGGTCCCCGTTGTGTCCCTCCGCGTCCGGGTCTTGTATAACATGGGCATTTCTCGGATTATTAAAATGGTCCATAACCGTTTCACTGTAGAATTCTTCCATAATTAATCTTCCCTCATATTCAACAAAAAGCATTTTCATTGAGGCTGAGCCTACCGCTCCGGCCATTTCTCACCGGACCTTTTGTGGCGGCGGCATCCTCCTGTGCAGTGGCGGCTTCTTTCCTTTCCACCGCAAATCCTGTAGTGTCCGCCTTCTATCCTGAGATTTTTTCCGTTTACAAGGCAATCGGCAAGCTTCCTTCTGGCATCGACATATATGCTCTGAACCGTGGTTCTGCCCACCTTCATCTGCTCGGCGCATTCCTCCTGGGTAAAGCCCTGAAGGTCGATAAGCCTGATTGTCTCATATTCGTCAACCGTCAACCTTATATACCCCTCGTCCGGGCTTTTCAAATCCAGAGGTCCAAATCGGCTGCTCTCCGGCAGACAGCAAACCTTCCTGCATTTGACCGGCCTGGGCATCATATCACCTCAAATCCAGAGTTTCTGACATATGTCATTTATAAAATTATAACACTTTGATGACGTATGTCAATAACTTTTTTATTACTATATACGCTGGAGCACCTGCCTGATAGCGGGTTTCATGGAGCGTGTCCCGCCCCCCTGGCTGACAATCTCCAAAATCTTCCCGGAATCCGTGACAACGCATCCTGCCAGCATTGTAACCTTGTACTTCTTAAACACCTCCGGACACAGAGGAGTCGAGGGACCGGTTATACAAACCTCTCTTGCTTTTTTTATATGGGGCATAATATCGTCAATTGTGTGATTTATAATGGAGGTTGCCGTCAGGATAACCACATCACATTCAGGCAGAAGCTCCGGAATTTTGTCCTCGCCGTATACCCCCCGTTCTCCCGGACTGTCCTTTTCAAATACATGGATTTTTCCGGCACTGTCGGACACCTTTGCCAAAATGGGCTTAAACTCGCCTACCATGCCCAGAGTATCCGTTTTATCAAGAGTAAACGCAGTGGTAACATCCCCCGTATCCCATTGCTTTTCAGGGCTGTTCAAAACGGCGTTTATGGCGGCAAGCCCAATTGCTGCCTTAAGCCTGTTTTTATCCCGCGCCCACTGCATGATTTCTGCTCCGTCCATGCCGATCATGGTTCCGGCTCTGCCGAGGACTCCGCATACATGACCCATTTCATTTCGAAAGGAGTAGGCAAGGCCGCAGGAACCGTCCTCCAGCATTACGCAGGTATAGCCCAGCCCCGCGCGTACATCCCGGACCTTCCTTTTTCCGGCTTTCGCTGTGGCAATTTTAATTAATTCGTCAATAATCATTCCTATCACCCTTTCCTTTTCTTCAATGCAGCAGCTTGTACTACATATCGATTTGTGTTTATTCCCCGACGGCGCAAACCGGCCCGCCGATTTTTCACAAAAGTATAAAGACAGGTTTTGGTCCTATGTCCACTATGCAAGTTTAACGCCGAGTCGGACATATGTCAATATAAATAATGCAATACCTGTTTGCAGCACAATGGGGTTTGGGGCGTGTGTCCATAAATCCATTCAGGCGGTCAATTAATGGGTTCGAAACCGGTAATACAGGTTCATTTTGCCAGTCCGAAAGAGAAAATTTGCTTTTTTTGCAATTGCGTTTTTCATGACCCATTTGTTAATCGGATGTTAAATAGGTTTAAATATTGACAACGCCTTGTTTTGGCATTAGAATATATAGTGCTCAGGATGGTTTGTAACCATATATATTGTGGTCAGAAAGGAATACATTAAAGAAAGCGGGATGCTGATATGTTGACAGAGATAATTAAAAGAGATCGCACAAGGGTCCCTTTCAGAAAGGAAAAGATTGTCCTGGCAATTTTCAAGGCGGCAACGGCTGTGGGCGGCAAAGACTTCATCACATCGGAAAAGCTCGCCGACCAGGTCGTTGAAATAGCGGCCAAGCGCTATCCTGACGGTGTCGCCGAGGTAGAGGGCATTCAGGACATTGTGGAAAAAGTCCTGATAGAAAACGGACACGCCAAGACAGCCAAAGCCTATATCCTCTACCGTGAAAAAAGGCGCGCCTCCAGAGAGGCAAACGCTCTCATCGGTGCCACTATTAATATGTTCACCGAGTATTTAAATGACAGAGACTGGCAGATAAATGAAAACGCCAATACCCAGAAGTCCATAAACGGACTCAACAACTATGTCAGGGAAGCCTTTACAAAAAACTACTGGCTGCATGAAATCTATACGGAAGACATCAGAAACGCCCATCTGTCGGGAGATATACACATTCACGACCTGGGCTTTTTTGGCCCCTATTGCGCGGGCTGGGACCTCCGGCAGATACTCATAAACGGCTTCGGAGGCGTGCCAGGCAAGGTAGAGTCGAAGCCGCCGAGGCATCTTCGCTCCTTTTTAGGCCAGGTGGTCAACTCCACTTTCACTACCCAGGGAGAGAGCGCCGGCGCGCAGGCCTGGAGCTCCTTTGATACATACTGCGCTCCCTTCATCCGCTATGACAATATGGACTATAAAATGGTAAAGCAGGCCCTGCAGGAGTTTATATTCAATCTCAATGTTCCCACCAGAGTTGGGTGCCAGTGCCCCTTTTCCAACCTGACCTTCGACATAGTTCCTCCCAGAACACTGAAGGATGAGCATGTCATTATCGGCGGCAGGATAATGGAGGAGACATATGGGGATTTCCAGGAGGAGATGGATATGCTCAATATGGCCTTTTGCGATGTGATGATGGAGGGCGACGCAAAGGGCCGGGTATTCACCTTCCCCATTCCCACCATAAACATAACCAGGGAATTCTCCTGGGACAGCCCTGTGGTGGAAAAATTCATGGAGATAACCTGCAAATACGGTATTCCCTATTTCTCAAATTATATAAACTCAGACCTTTCCCCGGAGGACGCCCTGTCCATGTGCTGCCGCCTCAGGCTGGATACCTCCCAGCTTCGCAAGCGCGGCGGCGGCCTGTTCGGCTCCAATCCCCTCACAGGCTCCATAGGCGTTGTAACGATAAACCTGCCCAGAATAGCATACCTGTCCAAGACCGAGTCGGAGTTTCTGACAAGGCTTTGGCAGCAGATGAATATAGCCCGAAACAGCCTGGAGATAAAAAGAAAGGTCATAGAGGAGCAGACCGAAAAGGGCCTGTATCCCTATTCCGCCAACTTCCTGAAGGATATAAAGAAAAGAACCGGCTATTACTGGTATAATCACTTTAATACCATCGGCCTTATAGGAATGAACGAAGCCTGCAAAAACCTGCTGGGAACCGAATACGATTTGACCACAGCCGAGGGACAGGCCTTTGCCATAAAGACCCTCAACTATATGAGAGATGTGATCAAGGACATTCAAAACGAGACCGGGCACTACTACAATCTTGAGGCCACACCGGCAGAAGGCGCCAGCTACAGCCTTGCCCGGAAGGACAAGGCCCGCTATCCCGATATTATTACCGCCGGAAACAAGGAGCCCTACTATACCAACTCCACCCAGCTGCCTGTGGGCTATACAGACGATATCTTTGAAACCCTGGAGCTGCAGGATGAGCTCCAGTCTCTCTACACAGGCGGAACGGTGCTTCATCTATATCTGGGAGAGGAAATCCAGGATATTGAGGTGGCAAAACGGCTTATAAAGAAAATCTTCACAAAATATAAGCTGCCTTATATTTCCCTGACTCCTACCTTCTCCATCTGCAACAACCACGGCTATCTTACCGGCGAGCAAAAAACCTGCCCGGATTGTGGTGAGGATACCGAGGTCTGGACCCGTGTTGTCGGGTATCTGCGGCCTGTAAGCAACTTCAACGCAGGCAAGCAGGCGGAATACGCCGAGAGGAAGAAATATGAAATAAGCCTCTGACGCATTCTCTGTTAAATAGCCCCACTTGAAACCAGCAACTATCCAAGCAAGTCTTTCCCCTGGTATATTGCGGTAAATTCCATACAAGCGCCCATAGGGGGCAAGGGAATGCGCCTAAAGTCAGTCTGGTCAATTCTGCTCAATATGTAAGAATCGGAGAACACAAATGAAAATATCCGGCATCGTGAAAAGCTCCCTGATAGACTATCCCGGAAATGTCGCATGCGTGCTGTTTGCTCCCGGGTGCAATTTCAACTGCTTTTACTGCCATAACAGGAGGCTGATTGAGGGCTCTGAGAATATTATCAGCCCCGGGTATATACAGGATTTTCTGAAAAAAAGAACTGGCTTTCTTGATGCCGTGGTAATATCAGGCGGGGAGCCGACTCTTCAGCCGGATCTTTCGGAATATATACGTTCAATAAAGGCCATGGGTTATAAGGTCAAGCTGGATACAAACGGTTCCTCACCGGAGACGGTCAAAAAGCTGCTCGATGAGAAACTTTGTGACTACTATGCCGTAGACTATAAGGCACCGGCAAAAAGATATGAGGAAATTTGCGGACCGGGAGCCGACGCAGGCCGGGTTTTGAAAACTATAAATCTGCTGCTGAGTCGCAACGCGGATTTTCAGGTGAGAACCACCGTCATCCCCCAGCTTCAGGCTGAGGATCTTTTTAGCATGGCAAAAGAGCTTCCTGTGGTACCTGGATATGTTTTAAATCCGTACCGGAAGCCTGACGAATATCTGCCCCGGGATGAAGACAGGGTTAGCAAAAAACCCTACAGCGGCACCGAGCTGAAGTATCTGTGTAAAAAAGTCACAACCTTTCAGCCCAACGCTTTATGTGCCGGGCATTAGCGACACCCCTTTTGGCCGGTTAAGGCATAAACAGAGGCCGGAGCTCTCAGCTCCGGCCTTTACCGCCTCTGCCGCGGCGCCTGCAATGTCTGCGGCAATATTTTCCTCCATGTTTTTGAATGCATGTAATATCTGTTGAGCCGCAGGCGGGACAGGAATACTCATTGTTTCTTATGGCTTCCAGGTTTTCATAACCCTCGTCCCACTCCTTGCCGCATTTCAGACATCTGACCGGACAGATATTCAATGTGAAATTGCCGCCTTCAATCTGAATGGCTTTCCCGTTTACAAGGCTGTCGGCAACCTTTTCCCGGGCTGCGGACAGGATTCTGAAAAAGGTGGGCCTTGAAACCTGCATTCTTTCGGCGCACTCCTCCTGCTCAAGCCCTTCCAGATCCTTGAGCCTGATAGCCTCCAGCTCTTCCAGCTTGAGCACATTGGCCGTATACCCTGCCGTGCCCTTATCCGAGGGCAGGAAATATTCCACGGAGGGTAAGTTCTCTATTCTTCTCAGTTTTGTCGGCCTGGCCATCCAATCAGCTCCTTACCGCTATATTAATGCCTGCTGAACAATTCGCTTTTGAAATGTTCAAGGTGCAATGAAATTGATCTGCGGTGTGTGAGCGCAAATCAATTCAGGCAGTCAATCAATGTATCTGAAACGGACTAAACCAGTTTATTTTGCCCGTCAAAAAGATAAAATTTACTCTTTTTGCAAACGCGTTTTATAAAACGCATTTGTTCAGTGGACATTATATCAAGGCAGGGTTCAAGCTAAGTCTATACAAGTTGCACTTATAAGTCAATGATTATTGAGGCGGCATGGCATGTACCAGCGATGAAAAAGGGAAGGCAGCCTATAGCCCGCCTTCCCTGCTGCCTAGTCTTCCTTCTCAGCCTCGGCAGAGTCATCCAACTCCGACAGACGCTTGTTTATACGCTCCGCCTGCCGCTGCAAATACTCTGCCTGTCTTGTCAGAAACTCCCTTTCATCATCAGCATTATAAAAATCCCTTCCGTACGGCAGATTTGCAGGTCCAAATGCCCTTCTGAAGCCGAAACCACGACCATAACCACATCCAAAGCGTCTATATCCGCCTGAGCAAAAACCTGTTCCCCTGCCTGTCACAGGTCCCCTTCCCAGGGGGCCCGTTCCATCTCTACCCGGCAATTCATCCACCTCCTTTTTTATCTGATTTTCCAAAAGAAAGCAGCATGTATATGGCCTCCATTATGATCGCCGCTATACATAGCAGTCCTCTTCTAATTTCTATGGTCTTATATACCGGTCATATAAATTGGTCTTCTTGTTCCCGTCATCAATCCTCTTCCCCTCCAGGCTCTCCTACCGGAAAAACATCTACTGAAAATTATTCCTGCTGTGCTTCCCAGCATCCTAATACATTCTTATAATCCGGCAGCCGTCACGCGGCCGCTTCTACCGCATTTGTTTTTGCAGCTTTTTTACAGTTTCCATACTGATAACATGCTCCATTTTACAGGCATCCCTGTCGGCAGTCTCCCGGTCAACACCCAGGACGCTTATCATATAGTTTTTCAGCACATCATGTTTTTTTTTACATATTCTGCGGCATCCCGCCCATATTCGGTGAGGTATATCCTGCCGTATTTTTTCTTTGAAACAAAGCCCTCGGCCATCAATACATTCATCATATTGCTCACGCTCGGCTTTGAAACGCCCAGATGGTCTGCGATATCGCTGGTTCGGACACCGTCATTTTTCGATAACATCAATAATGCCCTGAGATAGTCCTCCTTAGCGGGCGTGAGGGTCCCCTCATTAAACATGGCTCCATGCCGCCTTTCCTAAGACAAACCTGCTATTCCGGAGCCTTGATTTCGCGTATATGCCTCTGGGCGTTTTTTTGCTGCGGCTCCCTGGGGCGGCTATTCCCAAGCACTTTCCTGGCATGTCAAAAGCTCCTTTCATAGGATTTTTCCTGTCCTAAAACGCAGGTTGTTGACATATGACCATAACAATAATAGCAGGGTTGCGGACATATGTCAATAACTTTTTTCAAAACAAAACGGCCGAAACCATAGGCTGCGCCCAATTTCGGCCGTTTTCCGCTCCAAAGAGCAGTATGTGCTTTATCTGATTTGTTCATCGGATGGTTTCTTTTAGTCCTCCAGCAGCATTTCCGCTATCAGCCTGGTGGCCTTTTCCACTACTTCTGCGCATTTGACATTGTGGTCTGTGATTTTAAAATACTCCTCGCAATCCTTCGGATTGGTGAATATGTAGCTCCTTCCAAAGATCTTTTTTTGCAGCTCAGGACACAGAGTGGAGCCCATCTCCTTTATGAACCTGTCCCTGAACTCCATGAACTTAGCCTGCCCTTTTTCCTGCAGTTCAGGATTTTTCAGTTCCTCTTCCACCGGTGCGTTATATTTCAAGCCCAGTGCCAGCAGGCCGCAGGTGTATGTGCCGCAGCTTCCGCTACTGGCCCCCGCTCCGCCACACAGGGAAAAGGAGGCCCTTATCATATCCTCCGGAATAAAGTCAAAGTACGCCGCCAGTCCCAAAAGGGTGCTTCTGGAGCACACATCATCCCTTATCTGGGCTTCCCGGGCGGTTTTCCCCACCAGGTCGAGAATTTCAGCTTTTGTCATTCGAGCATCCCTCCATAACTATATTTTTTATTTATCTGCATTTATCCTCCGAACAAATCAAAGCTCAGGTCAGTTTTTGTGAAAAGGAAACACGGCACCGGGCACTGTTTTGAATAGCGCCTGGTACCGTGTTTCATGCAGAAAGTATTATTCTTGTCAGCTCCTCAGGGGGGAGCATGGCTCCGTCCCTGTATACCCGCATATTCCCGCTGGCAATTTCATCTATCAAAATAATCTCCCCGTCGTTGTAACCAAATTCAAGTTTTATGTCCCAGAGCTCCAGTCCCATGGACTTCAGTTCCTGGGCAACGATTTTGGTAATGCGCAGGGTCTGCTCCTTCATACTGTCGAAAAGCTCCCCGCTCATAA
Source organism: Clostridiales bacterium (assembly GCA_012520295.1). Lineage (GTDB taxonomy): Bacteria > Bacillota > Clostridia > Oscillospirales > Oscillospiraceae > JAAYOP01. Next base: position 23,974 of record JAAYOP010000023.1, read on the forward strand.
TCCCAAGAGCCTCCAGGCCCTCCCTTGTAATCAGGGGATCGCCACGCTCATCGTCCTTTATTGTTATCTCAACATAGCCGCCGGGCAGCTCGTCCCCGTCCTTTATATAATCCCCGTAGCGGCGGATGAAGCTGCCTGTTGCCCGCAGGCGGCATATGACCTCAATGCCGTTTCCGAATACCTTTGCAGGCAGGACCTCCATTCTTGCCTTTTCAATGTCCGCGCTGACATAATGGGTCTTTATGCCCGCTTTTTTCAATAACTCAAAATAGCGTATTGAGGTCTGCAGATTTGCCTTGCCTATTCCCTCAATGGTGAGGCCTACGGTATTCCCGCCCGGATCAAAAACCCCGTCACTTCCCGTACAGTCGTCTTTAAATTCAAGCAGGTAGTTTCCGTTATCCAGCTCATATACGTTTTTTGTCTTTCCTTCAAGCAGCTTCTTCATGCGCTCCTCCGGTTATAGCTTTGAAATATCCGATTTTTTAATTTTTTCCCTTACCGTATTTATTTTATCACGCCGTTTTCCCCTTTGCAACGAATCTCCATGGATAATCCTGCAGTTTTGTATGAACACGACAAATCTCGTCTATTATAATGGACATTAAAATATTAAATTCCGATTTAGAGGATAATAGAGCGGACCTGCGAAATCGTAAGTCCGCTCACTTATCACTTATGACCCTCCGGAAAAGCGGCAAATGCTGAAGAAGCTCCTGTATCCCCGCTTCTTTATCGTCCAAACCCGACTGCAGCGCCGCACGAAGCCCCTCTTTGGTCATACCGTCGGCATTGACGGCTACCAGGTGCTTTTGGCAAAGATACGGCTGGCAGAACACCTCCGGTCAGATTGATTTTACCCTTATACTAATCAAACATAGCTGTATCTCCCTATGTACTTTGCCGCGGTGTGGGCTGTGCTGGTGGCGTGCAGTATGTTTGCGCCTTTGCGGCAATCGCCAATCATATGAAACACCGGCGCGCATTGGGCAAATCGGAGGGCCTCCTCCTGCAGCGGCCTCATTCCAGCGGCGTGGATGACCGTGTCGGCGTTGAAGAAGACCTCTTTGTCCGGTGTCTGGCATCTAACGCCCTTATCCGTTATCTCCACTGCCTTTGTATGGAAATGAATGGGGATTTTCTTCTGGATAATCATATCCTCAATCGCGACTGAATGTACATGGTTGTCGCCGGCGTTGATACCGCCCTGCATCTCCACAACCTCCACATGGGAGCCAAAACTGCCGGCCAGGTATATGGCCAGTTCTGTGCCCACAAGGCCCGCCCCGAGAATGAGGATTTTTCCCTTTGCCAGAGACGGGTTTTTGAAAACCTCCATGGCCTGATAGACATTTTTCCCGTCAATGCCCGGTATATCAGGTATAACCGGCTCGGAGCCTACGGCGGCCATGATCACATCCGGCCTGAAACTCCTGGCCAGTTCCGGCGTAAGCCGGGTATTAAGGCGCAGCTCGATATTCAATTTTTCGATAAGCCTTTTTTGCTGCTCTATGTAGTCGTGCAGCCTTTCCTTGAAGGGGACTTGCCGCTCGCAGAGTATATTGCCCCCCAATTCACCGCCTTTTTCACACAAAATCACATTGTGCCCGTTCTTGCCGGCTGTAATCGCCGCCTGCATACCGGCTATTCCGCCTCCGATGACAAGCACGCGCTGCCTCACGGGCGCCGGGAGCGAATAGTAGTTTTCCCTGTCCCTGTTCGATTCCGGGTTGATGGCGCAGACCATATTCCCATGGGCCACCATTTCTGAAAAACACTGCAGGCACCGCATGCACTTTCTGATTTCCTCCGGTTTCCCGGTGCGGACCTTGTTGGGCATGTCGGGGTCGCATACAAGCTGGCGCGCCATATAGATAATATCCGCCTGGCCAGAGGCAAGTATCTCTTCCGCCAAATAGGGGTCACTGAAGCCGCCCGCTATTCCCACATAGGATTTTTTAACATGCTTTTTTATCTCGGCTGCGTATTCGGCATTGCGGCCCTGGGGATAAAACATGCTCAGGTGCGTGCGGGCAAGGGATTCCGGTATGTAGCTGTTGAGACCTCCTACAGAAACATTGATAATGTCCGCGTGCCCGTCCAGCTGTCCGGCAATGCGGCATCCCTCGTCAATACCGTAGCCGTCCTTTACTATTTCCGTTCCGCTGATGCGTATCTCCACCGGGAAATCTCTGCCACACACCCGGTGGATTTCATCAATGGCCATAACGGCGAACCGGCAGCGGTTTTCGACACTCCCGCCCCATCGATCCGTTCTCCTGTTCATAGCCGGAGAAAACCAGTGCTGCAGCGCCCTGCCGTGGGCGGCGTGCAGGGCTACCATTCCAAACCCGGCGTTTTTCGCGGCCAGGGCAGCCCTGCCATAGCCTTCAATAATTTCAAATATGCGCTCCTCGGTCATCTCCACAACCCTCAGCCCATCGGGCAGAGTCATTTCGGAAGGCCCTTCCAGGGGAGCCCCTGACGCCATCGCCATAGCCCTGGAGATGGGGTGAGGCCCTGAACCGCTGAAGGATAGCTCCATTGAGGCCACCGCCCCATGTCTGTGTACCACGCTGGCAATGCGCGGGTAGTTGTAGTTGGTTAGCCTTGTGATTTCCCGGGGCCATCTCCCCTCGCGAAACTCCCTGGGATCAACGCAAACCTCGCCTTCGGAGACCATTGCCGCGCCACCGATGGCCACCCTCTCAAAAACCATGATAACCTCGGTGCTGGGCTGCCCGTCGGCAATAATATCCGCATGTCCTGTGGGTGCGCAGAACATCCTGTTGCGAAAAACAGTGTTGCCAATCTTCAAAGGGGCAAGCAAATGAGGGAATGTTTCAAACGGGTCTACCATGTCCATCCTCCTGACTTTTATTCGCAATTTTAACCTAAGAATACCACATCCCCCGGGCAAATACAACGAAACCTCCCAACCCAAAACAGGCCGGGAGGAAAATCCCTTGAAATCCAGGCATATGAAAACAGAAACCACGATAGGAGACGGCAGCTTGCAGAAAGGTGAGGCAACGGGAGCAATCTTGTCGGTGGCTGCAAATCAGCATCAGAAAAGCGGACATTATTTTAATCGGTTCATATATTCCTCAAATGCCTTTATTCTATCTCCCCTGTTTCGAGCAATCTCGATTTGATAACGGTGTTGTAATGATTCCACATATATACTATAGCCACGCCACAAAGTTTTTTCGTACCCTGGTTGACGACTTTCCAAGTCCCATGTCTCATCTGCTGCTACCTCAATTACAGCCCCTGCTAAAAACATTCGTCCAAAATATTTCAAAGGATTAATAAAATATTCCATAGGGTTATCAAAATATATCGAAGGGCTTATATCTTCACATCCCGTGAAAGGCGCAATTATTGAATCGGGAAAACTCTGATGACATATATCTTTTGCCCTGTAATAATCCCTTGTGTGAACAACTATATCAATATCAAATGGTTTTACACCTACACCGCGTAAAGCATCGCCTGCACTGCCGACTATATACCATTCGATCCCATTTTCGTCGAATCTTTGTGCTATCATCTCCAAAGGTGCTTCCCAATCAATGCCCGACAACAATGCTTCAAACATCACCGGTCCCAAACGGCTAAAATTGCTGCCGACAAGCTCTTTTTCCCGTTGGTCTGAAAATGCGCTTTGCGGATAAGACAAAAGAAATCTGCCGTCGGTTTTTTTCCACGCCATGTGCAAAATAACATCATCAAGCTGTGCGTTCTCTACGTCCTCAACACAAAAGATGAACGCCCAATCGGTTTCATAACAAGAGCACTTCATGTATATCCTCCAAAATATCGATTTGATGGTTTGTAATATGTCAACCATTTTAAGGTAATCTAAACACTACAACATCGTTCTTTTACTGTTATTCCCTTCATATTGAAGCTTCTGTCTTTATTATACAATTTTATCCACTGTGTCATGGAAACAAAGTTTGTTCAACCAAATAACAATAATTCTCGTGTTGAAAATGCGTACTATATACATATCCTTGCCGGAGATAAAGAAATTTCTTCAAACAAAACGGCCTTGCTGTCATATCAATCAGCAAAGCCGCTTTCCAAAATAAAGCATTTACTTAGAATTATTAACCCATAAACTAGTGCAAATCATTCCCACTC
>JAAYOP010000024.1 GCA_012520295.1 Clostridiales bacterium
GTCCAACAGCTATGGAAAGCATTGAAAAGGTGCGTTAGACTTTTCAACGCTTCCCACAGCGCTACTACTACTTACCATTGACAGACTTCCTAAAAAAATGGACCATATGTTTGACAACCGCAGAAAAGGAAAAAATTTAGTATGTAAATTATATTGTTAAAATTTTAACCAGCTGGTATAATTGGTTGTGACTGCGATGGTCGGCGGTCTAAACCTTAGCAATAAAGGAGATAAAAATAGATGACTGAAAAAAAGTTTACTACAGTTGAGCAAATGGAACAGGAGGCGGAACTCCTTTTCCAGAGAGCTCGGGATGCCGGAATTGATACCTGGAAGACCCGCGCGGAAGATCAGAAAAACCATTGTAAATTTGGTGAAGACGGTGTTTGCTGCAGGAACTGTTCCATGGGTCCCTGTCGCATAACTCCCAAAGCTCCCAAGGGTATTTGCGGAGCAACAGCACATACTATTGCAGGCAGAAATTATCTCCGTACTACGGTCGGCGGAGCAGCTGCCCATTCAGATCACGGCCGTGAAATAGCGCATGTCCTTTATGAAGCCTCTAAGGAAGGTAATTATCAGGTCAAGGATGAGGAAAAGTGCATAAAGGTTGCTAAGGAGTTTGGGATTGAAACAGATGGCAGAGATATCTATGATATCGCCCATGATCTGGCATATGCAGGACTTATGGAATATGGAAAGCCTTTCGGTTATCTGACCTTTACAGGCAGGGCAACTCAGGAACGCCAGGAACTCTGGAAAGAGATTGGAATTACACCGAGGGCTGTTGACAAGGAATGCACAGAAGCCATGCATATGACCCATATCGGTGTGCAGGCTGAGCCTGAGGCTCTTGTAAAGCAGGCCATGCGTACCGGACTTAGCGACGGTTGGGGCGGTTCCATGATGGGAACGGAGTTCTCTGACATTTTGTTTGGTACTCCCATGCCCAAGGAAACCGAGGCAAACCTTGGTGTTTTGGAAAAGGATATGGTCAACATAATCGTACATGGCCATGATCCCGCAATGTCTGAAATGGTCGTTGTTGCCGCACAGATGCCTGAGTTTATAAACAGGGCTAAGGAGCTGGGGGCAAAGGGCATTAATATAGCCGGTATTTGCTGCACAGGAAACGAGGTTACCATGAGGCACGGAATACCCATGGCAGGTAACTTCCTGCAGCAGGAAAATGCCGTACTGACGGGAGCAGTAGAGGTTATCGTGGCTGATGTGCAGTGCGTATTCCCGGCACTGGGACCTCTGAGCAAATGCTTCCACACAAAATTTATAACCACCTCGCCAAAGGCGAAGATACCAGATTCCGAATTTATAGAGTTTAAGGTAACCAGTGCCCTTGAAACGGCGAAAAAGATTGTTTCAACCGCTGTGGAGAATTTTGTAAACAGAAAGCAGGATGATGTATACATACCGGAAAGCAAGGAAAAAGCGGTAGTGGGATATTCCTGCGAAGCTATTATTAAGGAGCTTGACGGTGTTACGAATACACAGGTGGATCTCACTGGTACATACAAGCCCCTCATCGAGTGCATAAAGGCTGGTGTTCTCAGAGGAGCTGTTGGTATGGTCGGATGTAACAATCCGAGAGTACGCCAGGACTATTCCCATATAGAAATCATGAAGAAGCTGATTAAGAACGATATAATTGTCGTTGTTACAGGTTGCGCCGCCCAGGCTGCCGCAAAGGCAGGACTTTTGAGCCTGGAAGCCAAAGAGCTCTGCGGTGACGGTTTAAGGCGTGTATGCGACCTGGTGGGAATTCCCCCCATTCTGCACATGGGCTCCTGCGTTGACATCAGCCGTATATTGATGCTTGTGACCGATGTGGCCAAGCAGTGGGGAATAAACACCACTCAGCTGCCGGTTGTGGGCTGTGCTCCCGAGTGGATGAGTGAAAAGGCGGTTTCAATTGCAAACTACGTTGTTGCCACTGGTATTGATACATATCTCGGAATAGAGCCCCAGGTAAAGGGTTCTTCTGAGGTTATGCACCTGATTACCGATGGCTCCAGAGAGCTTGTCGGAGCGGGATATATTATTGAGATGGACTATGAAAAGCTCGGGGATGCCATGATAGAGGGCATTGAGAAAAAGAGAGCCGCGCTGAACATCTAGAAATCGAGGAATAAAAATGAAAATAGCCGTAACGGGTAAAGGCGGAGTAGGCAAAACAACGGTTGCCGCCATATTGGCCAGGCTTTATGCCGAGGAAGGCAGAAACGTACTGGCGGTGGATGTGGATCCGGACGCAAATCTTGGACTGGCCCTTGGGTTTTCCGAGGAAGAGCTGGAGAGTATTACTCCCATATCAAAAATGAAAGAGTTAATCCAGGACAGGACGGGTGTAGACCCTGAGGGGATAAGCAAGATGTTCAGGCTTAACCCAAAGGTCGATGATATTCCGGAAAAATTCGCGAAAACCTGTAACGGAGTGAAGCTTCTGGTACTCGGCACAGTAGATGTTGCCGGAGCCGGGTGTGTATGTCCCGAGCATGTGATTTTAAAGCAGCTGATATCTCACCTTGTTATCCAGAACCAGGATGTGGTCATAATGGATATGGAGGCGGGACTTGAACACCTGGGGCGCGGCACCACCTCCTTTATGGACAGGTTCATAGTGGTCGTTGAGCCGGGCACACGCAGCATACAGACCTTTAAAAAGGTCAGGGAGCTTGCCTTTGACCTGGGTATCCCACGGGTAGAAGCGCTGGCTAACAAGGTCAGAGGCCCGGAGGACGAGGAGTTTATTAGAAACAATGTTGCAGAAGACGAATTGTTAGGATTCGTACACTATAGCAATGGCGTGATAGAGGCAGACAGGCAGGGCCGGTCTCCTTTTGAAATGGATGATGCCGTTGTCAGCGAGATTCGCAGAATAAAAGAAAAAATTGATAAAACGCATTAAATTGGAGGTTAAACGTGGCTACATTATTTGAAAGAGTATTCAAGGGCTCGGATGAAATGTATGCTCTTGCAGAGCAGGCAATTGCCGAAGCCTCAGCCAAATACGACGATTCTCAGCCCGTAGGGTATCCCAGCACAGCATACTATCTTGGCGTTCTCTACGCCATGACGGGCAGGAAGAACCAGACTCTCGGCGAGCTCAAGGAATCCATGAAGTGGATAAAGGAGCAGATGACAAGGGAAAAGAGGCTGCATGATGCGTTCACCTCCGGTATCGCTACTGCTTGTGCGGCCGAGGTCATAGAAGCCTGTAAATACATAGATAATCCAAATCCCTATGAGGGAACGGGCCCCTATCGTGGACATTGCACTGATGCTGAGGTCCGTGAGCTGGGTGTTCCCCTTGTAACAGGCGACATACCGGGTTTCGTTGTACTGATTGGCGCGGCGCCGTCTGATGAAAAGGCTGTAGAAACAATAAAGTCGTATCAGGCAAAGAGTGTATTTGTATTTCTTGTGGGTGAAATATGCCTGCAGGCAGAGCGTGCCGGAATGAAGATGGGCTTCCCGGTCCGTGTTTTCCCCTGTGGTCCCGACCTGCCGTCGGTCTGCCATGTTGTTTCGGTGGGAGTCAGGGCAGCGATGATATTCGGAAACGTACAGGCCGGCGACTATGACGGTATCAGAGACTATACCTTTAAGCGAATAAACGCGGCGGTAAACGCGTATGAGCCTGTTGACGATATGACGGTTGCCTGCGGCGCCGGAGCAATATCCTATGGCTGGCCGGTGGTTACAAACGACGACAACGATATGTGGCGTGTACCAAAGAGCCTCATTGTGCAGCCCGATGTGGATAAGTTTGTTGATACCACAATAGAAGCCCGGGGCATGAAAATCAAAGTCACTAACATTGATATACCCCTTGCTTTCTCAACGGCCTTCGAAGGTGAGGTCATCAGAAGGGCAGATATGTATCTGGAGGCAAACGGCTCCAGAAACGACTGCTTTGAGCTGGTCACCATTAAGGACGCTTCGGAGATTGAGGATCATAAGATTGAACTCATCGGCAAGGACCTGGACGAGTTTGAAGAGGGCGGCCAGATGAATCTGGCTATGATAGCCGAAGTCTCTGGAAAGCGCATGCAGCCGGACTTTGAGCCTGTTTTTGAAAGAAAGTTCCACGCATGGCTAAACTGCATAGAAGGTGTTATGCATACAGGCCAGAGAGATATGATTAGAATTAGAATAAGCAAGGAAGCATTTGACGGCGGCTTCAGGGCAAAACACTTCGGCGAGGTTCTCTATGCCAAGCTGAAAAGCGACTTTGAGTCCGTTATTGATAAATGTCAGGTAAAAATCATTACCGATCCCGAGCTGGTAAAGCAGGGACGTATTGAGGCCAATAAGATATATCAAAAGCGTGACGACAGGCTTAAATCCCTTACCGACGAAAATGTTGACGAGTTTTATTCCTGTCTTATGTGTCAGTCCTTCTCACCGACACACGTATGTATTGTAACTCCCGAGAGACTGGGACTGTGCGGAGCCGTGTCCTGGCTGGATGCCAAGGCGACCTATGAGCTGGATCCCAACGGGCCCTGCAAGCTGGTCGAAAAGAACGGTGTTATTGACGAAGACAAGGGCATATGGGAATCTGTCAACGAGGTTGTACACAGGGATTCCCAGGGTACGCTGGAGAGAGTATCCCTCTATTCAATAATGGAAGATCCTATGACAAGCTGCGGCTGCTTCGAGTGTATATGCGGAATTGAACCCTATTCAAACGGTGTCGTAATCGTAAACCGTGAGCATATACCGATGACTCCCCTGGGAATGACCTTCTCCGAAATGGCTTCCATGACAGGCGGCGGCGTGCAGACTCCGGGCTTTATGGGTCACGGAAAGCACTATATCGCTTCCAAGAAGTTCATGAAAGCCGACGGCGGCATTAAGAGAATTGTCTGGATGCCTAAGGCTCTGAAGGATCAGGTTGGCGAAAGGCTCAACCAGACGGCTAAGGAGCTCTACGACATTGACAACTTTACCGACATGATCGGAGACGAGACAATAACGGAGAATCCTGACGAGCTGTTGGCTTTCCTCACCGAGAAAGGCCATCCGGTTCTTGAGCTTGAGCCTCTTCTGTAAAGACAATAGATCCGTAGAAAAGACTGCCTTATAAATCAGAGCCTTTTGACAGCTGTCAAAAGGCTCTGATTTCAATTTCAACATGGGGGAGAACGCTTGCAGTTGGCAATTGGTTTGATTGCTTTTGTCGGCGGCTTGAATTATAATGATTGAAAAAAGAGGGAAAGTATTACATGTATTTTGAGGATTTTGAAATAGGTCAGGAGTTTAGAGTAGAAAACGTTAAAATCACAAAGGAAAGAATATTATCATTTGCCGCGGATTATGATCCTTTGCCCATACACCTGGACGAGGAATACGCAAAAACAACGGGCTTTGGCGGGCTCATAGCGCCGGGGGTAATGAGCTTCATGCTTGTATGGGCTGAATATGTCAGGCTCAATATCTGGGGAGAGGCCCTTGTGGCCGGCAAGAGAACCGATATAACATGGCACTGTCCCGTATATGCGGGGGATGTGCTCAGAAGTGTCGCAACTATCAGTGATAAGAGAAAAAAGAATACTACGGGTACGCTGGAAGTCACAGTCCATGTATATAACCAGAATGACCAGCTGGTAATCTCCGATGTGAGCGAGCTGGTGCTCAAATGCAGACATAAAAATGAATAAACAGATTTCAATGGAAACCCGCGGTTTGGCTACGCTATCTGTAGCTATACCACGGGTTTTGATTTTTGGTTATTTAATGTCCACTTAACTGATGGTTTTTGTGAAACGCATTTGCAAAAAGAGCAAAATTGCTTAAGAGCAAAGTTGCCCTTTTTGACGGGCAAAACAAACCTGTTTGCTCGTTTCTATAGTTTACTGATGCTGCAGGAATTTTAAAATAATTTCATGTACTTCCTGAATGGACAGACCGGTTTTGCCGGCGATTTCCGCCAGGTCTTCATACTCGGGCTTGCGCTTTAGGATGCCATAGCCCTCTGAGTGTTTGACCCTAACCTTGCCCATATCCGTGTTTACTGTTTCTGTGCGGTGGGAGAGGGTATAGCGGTCTGTGAGCGCTCTTCGCAGGCCTATGGTAGAAGTGTGCCTGAGTATGAGTAAGGCCATCCTGTGCTCGTCCTGGGGCCTGCACAGGCATGTGAGCAGAAAGCAGGGGCGGTTTTTCTTTGTTTGAGCCGGTATTAAAAATACGTCCAGTGCTCCCCTTTGTCTGAGCAGCTCGGCGGTATGGCCGAGGGCTTCCGGGGTCATATCGTCAATATTGCAGCAGAGCTCAACAATTTGATCGTTTGTACTGGGATTTTCGCTCCCGGACTCTCCCAAAAAGGCGCGAAGGCAATTACAGCGGGAAAATTCCTTTGTTCCAATGCCGTAGCCGGTCTTTATAACCCTCATTTGGGGCATGGCTCCAAATTCGTCGGCTAAATATTTAATAAGAGCGGCTCCGGTGGGAGTGCAGAGCTCTCCTGAAATATCGCCGCCGTATATGGGAACTCCTTTTAAAAGCTCCGCGGCGGCGGGGGCAGGCACAGGAAGAGTGCCATGTTCGGTTATGACACTTCCGCTGCCCACATTAATGGGAGAGACCACTGTCTTATCCGGAGATAAAAGCTCCATGATCATACAGACGCAGACAATATCGCATACCGCGTCCATTGCCCCCAGCTCATGGAAGTGGACCAGATCCACAGTCGTACCGTGAACCTTTGACTCTGCCTGGGCTAACAGGTCGTAAACATTTTTAGAGTCCCTTTTGACCTTAGCGGGTATATCAAGTCTGTCGATAAGCTCTTGAATACTCCGGAGATCCCGGGAACCGCTATGGGAGGGGAAATGGGTATGGCTGTGCTCCTGTTTGTGGGTATGGCTGTGCTCGGACACCCCGTTTATACGCACATCGGTATGAAGTCCCGCGATTCCTTTGGAGCGGAGGGGCTTTATCTCAATAGCTGTCCCTGTCACGGATAAAGCCTTGTTAATACCTGCTATGAATCTTTCTCTATCAGGAAGGAGAGCGGACAGAGCAGAAATGAGCATGTCGCCGGAGGCGCCCATGGCACATTCCAGATACAGGGTTCTCACTCTTCCACCCCCTTCATGGTGTTGATCATATGGGCCAGATAGCCGGCTCCGAAGCCGTTGTCGATATTAACTACAGATATGCCGCTGGCACAGGAGTTGAGCATTGTGAGCAGGGCGGAAAGCCCGCCGAAGGAAGAGCCGTATCCCACGCTGGTGGGAACGGCAATAACGGGACAGTCCACAAGGCCGCCGACAACACTGGGAAGAGCACCCTCCATGCCTGCAACGGCTACAACAACCCTGGCTTCAGAAAGAACATCCAGTTTACTCAGGAGCCTGTGTATTCCCGCCACCCCCACATCATACAGCCGGGTAACGCAGCTTCCCATCACCTGTGCCGTTATGGCTGCCTCTTCGCAGACCGGGATATCACTTGTGCCTCCTGAAACGATGACTACGGAGCCCACAAGCTTTTTATCCCTGTCCTTGGCGATTACACCTGTTTTTGAAACATGGTCATATTCCATATCCAGCTCGGCGCTCAGTATTTTTGCCGTTTCCCCGTCAAGCCGGGTTACCAGAATACTCCGGGTTCCGTTTTCCAGCATTGCCGATGCAATGCCCTTTATCTGTCCGGCGGTCTTACCCGCTCCGAATATAACCTCCGGAACGCCCTTTCTTATGCTGCGGTGATGGTCTACCTTTGCGTACCCCAGCTCCTCGAAGGGAAGGAGCCTGAGCTTTGAATATGCCTTTTCCGGTGACATTGCTCCATCTGCCACGGCCTGAAGCAGATTTATTATCGCTTGCTTATCCATTGTGTTCCTTTCCTCCCCCAGACTGTTTAAGGCCTGGGGTTTGGGTCCAATTCAATCGAATCGAATTCTGACGATAATTGATTTTTTATAGTATCCCACATTTTTTTTGCCTTTTCAAGCTGGGGAGCGGGAAATTGAAGCAGGGCGGAATTGCTGTTTTTAAGTCTGGCTCTGAAATCGGTAAACCCAAGCTCAAACAGTCTGCCTTCGCTTCTGTCTATTTTACCGAGCAGCCCGGCGGTAATGGGTGTTCCTGTTGGAATTCTGGTGGCCAGACATGAGTAGGAGGGCTTATCCCAGGTGAAGAGTCCGGCTTCACGGGAGAGCCGGCGAATATCCTGTTTTGTCAGGCCCTTTTCCCTCAGGGGCGACAGTATACCCAGCTCTCCAGCGGCCTTCATACCCGGCCGGTCATTTTCCATGTCGGAAGCGTTGCTGCCGTCCAGAACCGTTTCATACCCGTCCTCAGTCCCTTGCCTGATTATCAGGCCCATTATTATACTCTTGCAGTGGTAGCAACGCAAAGGGGAGTTATCAAGTACCTTGGAATTGTCCAGGATGCTGTGGCGCAGTATTTTTAATCTGCCTTTTATCTGCCTGGCAAATTTTTCGGCATCCCGGAGTTCAAATTCAGGCTGGAACTCTGTCTTCACATAATAAGCGCAGACATCGGCACTGCTTTTTACGGCGGCATAGAAAAGATAGGAGGAATCAACGCCGCCCGAGAATGCTATCGCTGCCTTTCGGTATTTCTTAAAAAAGTCTTCAAGCATAATCAAGCACCTTTCCTTATATGTCGGTAAGCTTGTCGGAATAGTAAAGGGCTGCGCGTTCTTCGGAAGGCAGCCCTTTTTTCATAATTTTCTCTATGTGTGATAGATAAGAGGAATATCCCGGTCATCATTCAGTCGTTCAAAGGCATAGAGCAGGTTTTCAAGATTCTTGGTATAGATATAGTACTTGGGAACTCCGTCAACTATGCACGCATACTGTCGCTCATTGAGAGCCACCATCTCAAGTACCCGCTTGTCTCCGCTCATAAGGTTCATGGTGATTATATATTGAGGATCGGACAGATCGGCTCCCTCGGGTATTTCACCAATCTGGCGCAGGTTAAGTGTCCTTCCGTAAAGCCGCTTGGTGTTTGTTTCAGACAGCTTTTTACCGTTAAGGGTACCGACCGTTCTGACAACCTCAACACCGGAGCCTGTAACATCGTCATATCGCTCCAATTCCAGGTGGTATAAGTTGCCTGCCATATTATAATCAACAGATTGAACATCATGTATGCTCTGGATCCATACAGTGCGGTTGATGATGGTCATATAGCTCAAATCAAGCCAGGAAAAGGCTTCAGAGCCGTATGAGAGCAGCGTGAGCTCGGTTCCATTTTTCTTACATTCTTCATACTGGGAGGTGAAAGCGGCATAGTAATAGGCTCCGAATTCCTTGCCTATGGTTATGTCTATAAAGTTACCGGATATGTCGCGCATCTGCAGGCGAGCCGGATTGGAAAAGCCATATTCAGAAAGCTTGTCAGCAGGTATATCCATGACCACCCCGTGGAATTTAAGGGATGCCACAACGTCAAGAATGTTTTTCTGCACGTTTTCATCATTGCAGGATGCAACGGTGGGGGAGAGCATCACATAAGCCGAGGAAGTGATATTGCCTTCCATGGACAGATCAGTGTCAAGCATGATTTCAATGTCCGTACCGTCCCGCTGGGTAAGCTTGACCCAGTCGATATTGGCGTAAATATCCTCGTCCATATAGGATGGGAATACATCTATATTCCTGAACTCCAGCTCAGAGCGCATAATTAGATTGCCCAGGTAGTTACCTATCGTATATACTATTTTGTCCTCATCGGTCATAACGTAGAAGTTGTGATCAACGGGAGTCGCATTTCCCACACGAAGAGTGATTGCCTTGTCCTCAAATGTGAGTCTCATTGTGAACTGAGGGTCATCCAGGCCATATATAGATAAGTCGTCTGGTTTCTCCTCGATTTTCTCCATTGCCGTAAGGGATGTCATAGTAAACATCATGGAACGGAACTTGGAGGTGTCATATTCAAAAAACTTGGATTCGGGGGTTACATGGTAGGAAAGATTGCCCTCATTGTCTCTGATATAGTCAATGCGAAGCTGGGATCCGTCTTTATAAAAGCTTTCAACCCTGACAAGCTTTTCCCCGTCTTCATTAACTATATAGTAAACGGGAGCGGTTGTCGCGGTTGGAGAGGGTGAGGCATTGGGATCTCTTGTGTCTGTATCGGGAAACAGCGAAAAGAGGAGTATGCCCAGCCCAAAAACAACCACCACAATGCCTGCTATAATAATTTGTTTTAAGCCCTTGGACATTACAGGTGCCTCCTCCTGACCCAGACTATGATACTCAGGACAATTATCAATGCAGGTATGCCGATAAGAAATACCCAGAATACCATATTGGCCTGCCAGGTGCGTATGGTAAGGATGTTTGTTTCAAAATCCTTGTCGGGAATAACAATGCCCTCGCTGTACTCGGAAATGTAGTTGAGGCATGCCCCAAGATAGTCTCTGTTCAGGAAAGCCGATGTTTCGAGCACGCTTTCCGTTATCATCCCCACATTGCAGAAAAGCACGCTGCTCCGGGTGTAGTTCAGATTTTTATCCGCCACTATACGCTCGGACAGGACAGTCATATTAAAGGGACCCACAGCGTCCGTCTCCTGCTGGTCATAGCCCATGGCAGCCTGATCTATCGGCTTTGCATATGAGGTCTCCGAGGATGTCATCAATACGCTTACGGTATTTATGCCTGTCTGGGTCTCTGTCAGTTCTATGCTCAGAGCGCCGGGTATCATGGCATAGTGGTTTTTGTATTGGAGATTGCTTGTTATACCCTCAAAGATTTTAATTTCGGGAATAACATAAGACGGAAAGCCGCTGTGGCTCTGACGGGAGTCGAATATGACCTGATCCTGATACCTTACTCCCCATTCCTCGAAAAACAGGGAAAGGTTTTTCAGCTCATCGGTGACATTGGGGGTCATCGCGATCAGGGCATCGCCGCCTCTTTCAAAATATGCGTCCAGTTTTTTCATTTCTTCTGTTGTGAAGTCTTTAGTGGGCGCGTTAATAATAATCAGGGTAACATCTTCAGGGATCTCCTCCCTGAGAAGATTGATGTTTGTTATCTCATAGTTTGCGTAGTTGAGAAGGGTATCCAGCTCGTCTACATTATACCTTTCGTTGTGTCCCCTGATATAGGCGGCTTTTGAGATTTGTTCGCTTGTAACGAAAAGTATGCCAGATGTAATCCTCTGCTCGGCGCGAAGTCCCACATAGTAGGTGGTTCCGGTCCTCTCGTCCGTTCTGGAGGAATAAAGGTTGTGAGGAGAGAGCTTTTTAAACCTCTTTGAGCTCTCGATGATTATATCATTGGTATATATGTTCCCCAGAGCATTATATTGCTCAACGACTTTAGGATTTAAGTTGGGGTTGATGTAGCGTACGGAGATTTTTCCTTTGCCAAGGGTTTCATATCTTTGCAGGATCTCATAAATGTTGCCCAGGAGATTTACCGAGCCTGAGCTGGATATAGGCGCATCCCGGTAGGCTGTTTCTTCAGCCAGGACGGTAATGGTTATTGGCTCGTTTAAATCCGCAAGAACTTCCTTTGTGTCTTCCGAGATTTCAAAGAGCCGTTCACTGGTCATATCCACTTCCCAGACAAACCTGTCCGTCATATAGCCGACAAAAACATTTATCAGTATGACGGCTATTATAAATATGACTGTAAGGGCTGTCGCCAGTGTTCCGTATTTAAACTTCCGGCTTTTTATTTCTTCCTGCTCCGCCGCAAGCTCCACATCCAATATGCCCTCATTGAGGTATTCATTCTTTTTATTTTTCATTCTGGGGCACCTCCGTTAGCTCCAGCGCTTCTTTTCCAGGACGCGAACGGTCAGGAAAACAAAGACGGCAGAAACACTGATGTAATAGAAAAAGTCGGCTACAGAAAAAACACCCATTGTAAAGGTGTTGAACCTGCGGTAAAGGGATACCCAATAAAGGATAGCCCTAATCCAGTCAACCTTTATAAGAGTGTAAATAAGGTCCATAATCAGAAGCCCCAGGAATATTCCGAGACTGGCTATAGCCGATACCAGTTGATTCTCGGTCAGCGAAGAGATAAAGACTCCGATTGAGATGTATACTGAGGCAGCTGCTATAATTGCTATATAGTTGCCAATCACAATTGCCATATTGGGTTTTCCGAATGCGGCGACAATTAAGACATAAATTACCGTGAGGGCCAGGCCGATAAGATATACCGTCAGGGCGGCGAAAAGCTTGCCCAGCACTATCCCGGAAGCCCTTACAGGGGCTGTCAGCAAAAGCTGGTCTGTCCTCTGTTTATAGTCCTCACTGAATGTGCGCATTGTGAGAATTGGGATTACAAATATCAGGCTGTAGAGCATGATATTGAATACGATGGGCAGGTTGCTTCTGCCCTGAAGCAAATTGGTTATATAAAATACGAGATTCATTATCAGCGAAAAGGCTGCTATAAACACAAAGCCCAGGGGTGAGGAGAAGTAGCCTCTCAAATCCCGTTTATATATTGCCGACATTTTATTCGCCCTCCTTGCTTTCAAAAGATTGCTCATCGGAACGAGAGATATTGAGCTTCAGGTCTTCATTTTCGAAGGCCGCCGGGGCATGAGAGCCCGAAGCTTTTGCGGCTCTGCCCCCTGTACCGATTGCTCCGGATCTTGGCTTTTTGGAACTCTTGCCTGCTTTCTTTTTCTCGTCCACAAGACTTATAAAAATGTCTTCAAGGGAGAGGTCCATTGATTTGAGCTGCAGGATTGGGTAACCTGCCCTGGCCAGTGCCGTGAACATGGGCTTGCGGATATCGATATTCGGACGGGCTTCCACAATATAATCATAGGAGCCCTGCTCGGACTGCATGGTAACATCGGCAAACTGCACACCCTCCACGCTCCGAAGCAAATTTCTGACCGCGTCTCTGGGACCGGCAATCCTGATTGACAGCTTCCTGTCTCCCGTTATGAGTGCAGAAAGGTTTTCGGGCTTGTCGTCGGCAACAATTTGGCCGTTGTTGATAACCAAAACTCTTTCGCAGATTGCGGATACTTCCTGCAGGATATGCGTAGAGAGTATGATTGTCCTGTTTTTACCCAGATTTTTAATAACATTTCTGATTTCAATAATCTGCTTTGGGTCAAGACCGACTGTAGGCTCGTCCAGTATCAGTACCTCCGGATTGCCTATCAGAGCCTGGGCAAGTCCGACGCGTTGCTTATATCCCTTTGACAGGTTTCGAATCAGCCTTTTAAAATGATCCCTGAGACCGACAAGCTCACATATCTCATCAATATGCTTTTTCCTTTTTAGCTTTACGTGTTTTAAGTCGTATATAAAGTTCAGATACTCCTCGACAGTCATATCAAGATATAGGGGCGGCTGCTCGGGAAGATAGCCGATTTTCTTTTTCGCCGTCACAGGGTCTTCCAACACATCAATTCCGCCTATTCTGGCTGCGCCTGAATTTGCTGAGATATAGCCTGTGATGATATTCATTGTCGTGGTCTTGCCGGCACCGTTTGGACCCAGAAATCCAACAATTTCTCCTTCATTGACCGTGAAAGAGATGCGGTCGATGCCCCTTTTTTTGCCATATGTCTTTGTGAGGCTGGATACTTCAATCATCCTGTGCGCCCTCCCTGGTTTATAGACTTTGACCGGATATATTACGAGCTTTTCCTGCAAAAACATAATTCACTATTAAGTATAGCCAAAACCGGCATTTTGGCCATAATATCATGATACATTCGGTGGTTTGTTAAAAAACTTTAACGAGAATACTGTGTAGGCAAATACAGCAGCTTGTACAAAATATGTAAAATTATCTCTTAATAACGAAGATATTATATAGTTGCAGTGCGGTTATTATACCATTGTATTATTAGTTTTACAAGAATTATTGCCTGGGGAGTGGGTGCATATAATGGCTGGCCTTCAATATACTGTATTTTCCATGCGCCTGATCAGATTTGATTTAAAAGGTCAGGCGAGATTTATGGAGTATTGACATAAATGAAAAAAACAGTTGCATTTTAGCGGCTCTTGTGCTAAAATACGCATGCGTTAAATGCGGGGGTGCATTTAACGCACTGAAGACTTTATGAGTTATTTTGATTGCTCACGAGCCTTTTGAGATTATGTGGAGAAAGAGGTGAACGAAAATGAAGGAAGGTATCCATCCCAAATATCAAAAAACTACAATACGATGCGCGTGTGGAGAGGTTTTTGAGACCGGCTCCACTAAGAAGGATATCAAAGTTGAAATCTGCTCAAAGTGTCACCCCTTTTTCACTGGAAAGCAGAAGCTGGTTGATACCAGCGGGCGTGTTGACAAGTTCAACAGGAAATTTGGCCTGAGCAATTAGTTTTTTTGATATTCGTCGTGTAAACCCGCGCATTTTGCGCGGGTTTTAGTATTATGTTGCGCGTTACAGGAAAACGGAGGCAGGTAAAATGGCGTTTATAGAGCAGGATTTGAACAAGCTCAACCTAAACCCCTTTGAGATGATAGGCGGAAGCTGGATGCTGATAACTGCCGGTACCGAAGACAGCTTCAATTCGATGACTGCTTCCTGGGGCGGTATGGGCTTTCTCTGGAACAAAAATGTGGTGTTTACCTTTATAAGACCTGAAAGATACACTTATGAATTCACCGAAAAAAACGAATTGTTTTCAATTTCTTTCTTTGAGGAGCGATATAGACAGCAACTTTATATAATGGGCAACGCCAGCGGAAGGGATATTGACAAAGTTGCCGAGTGCCGTTTTACTCCCGTTTTCCATCAGGGCTGCCCGTATTATAAAGAGGCTTCTCTGGTTCTGATATGCAGGAAGATTTATTTCGATGATCTCAAAAAGGAAAACATGGCCCGGTTGGGAAAAACAATATACAGCAACAATATGGGGATTCATCGTATGTATATAGGAGAAGTATTAAAAACCTTGAAAAAGGAAAGTGGTTAGAGAGCAACCATGCTTAAGGGCGAAATGGAGGCTTAGTGGGAGCAAATGAGTATTCTGAGGATTGGGCAGTTTTCAGAAAGCTTTATCCCAATAGTTGACGGCGTTGGCAGGGTTGTATTTAACTATGCGTCAAAACTGGCGGAAAGAGGACATGAATGCTATGTTATTACTCCCATGACCGACACGGGGTTTCGGGGGAGATATCCCTTTGAAATAGTTGATTACAATAGTATAACCGTTCCGCGGACGCCCCAGTACAGGATGGGGTTGGCGACCCTAGACAAGCATTACAAAGACCGTGTGGAAATGATTGAGTTTGATATTATTCACGCGCATACTCCCTTTGCGGCCGGTATGGAGGCAATGCGGCTTTCCAAAAAACACAAATGCCCGGTTATAGGCACATTTCACTCCAAATATTATGACGATTTTTATAAAGCTACCGGGGCGGAGCTGATTGCAAATCTGGGAGTAAAATACGTAGTGAAGTTCTATGAAAAGTGTGACGAGGTATGGACGGTTAGCCAAAACTCCGCGGAAACTCTCAGAGAATACGGATACGGCGGTGACATTACAATAATTGAAAACGGAACGTCTCTGTCTGAACCTTTTCCGGAAGATGAGAGAGCCGCCCGCAAAATGTTCGGACTGACGGGAGAAGGGCACATATTGCTTTATGTAGGCCAGCTTGACTGGAAAAAGAATATCATTCAACTCCTGGAGGCCTCCAAATACCTGCGCCGGGAGGGCATGAATTTCAGGCTTGTTATGGCCGGACAAGGCTCGGACGGAGAGGATATTCGCCAGAAGGCCTGTGAAATGGGCCTTGGCGAGATTATAACCTTTACCGGACATATTACAGATATGGATTTGTTAAACGGGCTTTACCAGTGCGCAGACCTGTTGGTTTTCCCATCTACCTATGATACATCCTCGCTGGTACTGAGAGAAGCGGCTGCTATGTGCACACCCTCTGTTGTCGTCAGCCAAAGCGCTCCCGCTGAGGTTATCAGGGATGGCATTAACGGCTATGTATCCGAGAATACCCCGGGGAGTCTTGCCGGGAAGATTGCCCAGGCTCTGAGCGATAAGACAAAAAACGCCTGTGTAGGGAAGGAAGCCAGAAAAACAATCCCGGTAGATTGGGAAGTAGTCATTGACCGGGTAATCAGCAGATATTTCTATCTTTATGATGAATATAAGAATAAAGGCAGGTCTGATAACAACGGATAATAAGAGCTATGATGGAGTTGAAAAGGCTGTTCTTGTGGGACTTTCGGCTGAAAGCATGGAGTCCTTCGAGAGATCAACGGAGACCAGCATGGAAGAGCTGGAGGCGCTGCTTGAAACGGCGGGTGGAAAAACCTGCGCTGTGGTTTTGCAAAGCAGGCGGGCTCCGGAACCCCGGACCTTTATTGGCGCCGGCAAGGTTAATGAGATTAAAAAGCTGATCATGGACCATGACTGCAATCTTGTGGTATTTGATAATGAGCTGTCGCCCTCTCAGATGCGTGCTCTCTCTGAGGATATAGGAGTTAAGGTATTGGATCGAAGCGGCCTTATTCTGGATATTTTTGCGGGCCGGGCCAAGAGCAGGGAGGGCAGGCTGCAGGTAGAACTGGCCCAATCCAAATATCTGCTGCCAAGGCTTGTGGGAATGTGGTCACACCTTGTCAGCCAGACCGCATCCGGTGCCGGCCATATAGGCACACGTGGTCCGGGAGAGACTCAGCTGGAGAGCGACAGAAGACATATCAGAAGGAAGATAAGCAAGCTGGAGAAAGAGCTCTCGGATGTCAGCCGAATTAGAAATACCCAGAGAAGGCAGAGACAGAAAAACAGCGTACCTACGGTGGCCTTGGTGGGCTATACCAACGCCGGAAAATCAACCCTCCTGAATGCGTTGACAGATTCGGATGTACAGGCCCAGGACAGACTGTTTGACACACTGGATACCACAACCAGGCGATTTAAGCCGGATGGGATGACGGAGGTACTGCTGTCCGATACGGTGGGTTTTATAAGAAAGCTTCCGCATCAGTTGGTGGAGGCATTTAAGGCGACCCTTGAGGAGCTCTGCTATGCCGATATGCTCATTCACGTAATAGACGCGTCAAATTCTGACTGGCCAAATCAAGCCCGGGTTGTAGAAGGGCTGATAGCCGAGCTTGGAGCCGGGAAAACGCCCAGACTGGACGTTTTCAATAAATGCGATAAGGCTGTTGAGCTGCCTGCCAGGAGGGATAACTCGGTCTTTGTTTCCGCTAAAACGGGCGAAGGGTTGGAGGAGCTAAAAAAAGTCATTATGAAAATGTTAGGTCAGGGCACCAAAAAGCTCAGGCTGCTCTTCCCATATGACAAGGGCGGATTTTTGGAGCATTTACACAGAGAGTGTAGGGTTTTGACAATAGACTATACCCAGCGCGGAATTGAGGTCGTGGCTGAATGTTCTGAAAAAGATTATGTTAAATTCAGGGAATACGCCATTGAAATGTGAGTTGACGGAGAGTATGTAGAATGTCTGGTTTTACTGAGTATTATGTACCTGCTGGCTTCGGTGAAGCAGAGTTTACAGAAAAAAAGTCCAAGTTCATAGGCAGGGTATGGCGAGTTAAATCCGATGAAGAGGCCCAGGCGAAAATAAATGAAATGCGGGAAAAACACCGGGACGCCACACATAATGTGTATGCCTATATAATCAGAAGCGGGGCGCTGATGAGGTATTCCGATGACGGAGAGCCTCAGGGCACATCGGGTCTGCCTGTTCTCGGCGTGTTCAGGAATGCGGGCATTTATGATGTTTGCTGTGTGGTTACCCGGTACTTCGGGGGCACTTTGCTTGGGACCGGCGGTCTTGTCCGGGCATATTCTCATACAGCGTCTCTGGCCTTGGAAAGGGCGGGAATCAGCATCGTAAGAAAATGCCTTAGAGCTCTGATTGCATGTCCCTACAGCATATACGACAGCATTCTGAGAGAAATTGAGCTCATTGGGGCGAGCGTAGAGGATACGAAATACGGGGAGGATATTGAGATGACGGTGCTCATACCTGAGGACAGTGGCGAAACCTTTAATAATCGCCTCAGGGAACTGAGCGCAGGTAAAGTATCGGCTGAAATTCTTAGAGAGGAATTTATTGCGATGCCCCTAAAGAAACGGGACGAAACTAACCCCCGGCCATAAGAATGGTCCGGGGGTTAACAGGCTTCCTATTTCCTGTTTACGTTTGAAGATATTTCTGTAAGGGCCTTGGATGCCTCCATGGAATAATTATGGGACTTTGATATATCACCCAGGGACAGCATTCCCACAACCTTACCTTCATCCACAACGGGCAAGCGCCTGATCTGGTCGGTTGCCATCAGGCGTGTGGCCTCACGCACATCGTCGGAGGGGGAAACGGTTACAACATTTCTGGTCATTATTTCCCGGATAGGAGTTTTTTCGGGATCCGCTTCTGCCGCCACGCAGCGCAGGACAATATCTCTGTCGGTTACAATTCCCTTAATGCGGCCGTCATCTGAGCAAACGGGAAGGGCGCCGATATTGTATTTGTAGAGCAGCCTTGCAGCCGAGGATACGGCATCACCCGGGTCGACGGTAATAACGGAGCCCCTCATGAGTTCCTTAACCTGCATAATTTATACCTCCGGAAAGAGTCAATGTATGTATAATTATTGTCGACCCGGAGGGCGTATTTTATTCAGTGAGGCTGAGAAATGCCAATTCATTTACTTTTAAGAGCAATCCCGGCGGGACAATGAAAGACTCAGCCTGTCATAAGCTCCATTGCGCGAACTGAAGAATCAACAATAAACGGAGCTCTTGGGTATTCACTGTGAAACTTCCTGGATAAGCGTCTCATTACCGACAGGGCGCTTTCGTATGTATTGGACGGCAGCAGGATAATAAACTGTGAAATGCTGTATCTTGTAAATACATCCCCGCGCCTAAGTGAGAAGGTTATACATTCCTTCAGCTTATCCATGTAATAGTTGAGGGATTTTATAGAGGGATCACTGCCCGGCTTTGCCGCCAAAGAGAGATGGCCCAGATGGATTGAACCGCCGATTCTGGAGGAGGCGCGTACTTCCAGCCTGTATATATCTTTGAAGATTTCGTATTCGCAAAAAAAGGCTCCGGAGATATCAGCGGCTTCGGTGAGATCATCCTGAATTATTGAGAGATCCGTTTCAACAATCTTAACGGATTTTATTATTTCCCTGTACAGCTTTTTAAGGTCGTTTGAGGGCGAGATGCCAAATTGATTATAGAACAGATTGGACATGAGGTTGTATTCTTTGAGAGCTTCCTTATTTTTGCCCAGCTCCACCAGACTGTGTATTATACAGCTATAAAGACGCTCGTCATAGGGGTCAATTTTCAGGGCATGGCGGCATATGCTCACAAGAGTTTCAAAATCGCCTTTTTCCTCCAGGAGATTGATAGCGTTGTCAAGAGCTTTTCTGAACATGGATTTGTATTTCAAGATTATCGGAGTAGTCCAGGTTTTCAGTCTGAGCATGGGGAGAAAATCTCCTTTATAAATATCCAGGGCGGCAAGCAGATACTCAATTTTGTCTTCATCGGGCATAAGGGAATAGAAGGCTCTGTTGCACAGGTTTTCGAAGGATTCAAGGTCAATTTCGCAGGGTAGGTCGGCGCTCCATTTATATGCGCCCCGGACATTTAGTATCAGCCTTCTGCTGTCGACGTATTCGAGAGCCTCAAGGGTGCGCCTTATCCTGTGAATAAGGGTTTTTAAAGCGTTTCCCGGATTGTTGCTCTCATCGCCGGGATAGAGAATGTCCACAAGCTCGGACTGGGGTATCGGTCTGTACCTGTTTATAACAAGATACCCAAGGGCTGTCCAGAATTTTTTTGAGGAGACATCTTTGTCGCTGATTATTTTGTCTCTGCAGGCAATCGAGCAATTGCCCAGAGTCTTTATTATAATCTTATTGTCAATCTCCATTTAGTACCTCCTAATATTCTCACTGACGTATGAAATAGATATAAGCATATAAAAATGCCTTTACAGCTTGAATAAACCGGAAGAAATCAGGTGCGAAAACATGAAGATTATAGACTTAACACATTTATTTGGAAAGGACACTCCTTCGTATCCGGGAGATCCCAGGACCAGGCTCAGTCAAATAAAAAGCTTAGAAAGGGACGGCTATAATTTGAACCTGATATATACATCCATGCATACCGGTACCCACATTGATATGCCGTCACATATGATAGCTGATGACAGGCTTGCTGAAAGGTTTGAGCCTGAGCTTTTTATTGGGAGTGGTGTTCTGCTGGATGTCAGAAACCAGAATCCGATTGGTATGAGGAAAGACTATGAAAAGAGGATAAAAAAAGGTGATATTGTATTGCTGTATACAGGATTCGACAAGTGGTATAAAAATCCCGACATTTATTTTGAAAGGCATCCCACAGTTGATGAAACTCTTGCCGATTTTCTGATTGCTTCAGAGATTAAAATGCTTGGGCTTGACATGCCGGCACCGGATCATCCTCCGTTTTCGGTCCATAAGAAGCTTTTAACTGCAGGGATATTTATACTGGAAAACCTGACCGGACTGGAAAGGCTCAACGGGGTGGGAGAGTTTGAGGTTATTGCGCTGCCGCTGAAAATTGAAGCGGAGGCCAGTCTGGTCAGAGCCGTGGCAAGAACTATGTTGAAGTAAACTGCACATAAAATGGATTTTTTGGATTACAAAAGAGGAATATGCAATATTATACATATTATATCATAGATATAAAGTTACATGCAATCTTTAAATTGATATGGATGTAACCAAATTCTTAAAAATGGGTCAAACTGCGCTGTCTGAAAATGACAGCATCCAGCTTCAGGCTTTCGGCCAGCTCCCTGGCATAGGCAAAGTCCGCCGCCAGCTCCCCGGCACTATGGGCATCCGAGCCGATGGTTACGTATTTTCCGCCGAGGGCTTTATAAAGGGACAGCATATCCCTGTCGGGCATAGCCGAACCAATCCTTTTGCGCAGGCTGGAGGTGTTAATCTCAAGGCAGATTTCTTTTTTAATAATTATATCGAGTATTTGCGAGAGCTTTTCTTCACTGTATATCAGCTTATTATAATATCTCTTGGGAAAATCCAGGTGGGCCACGCAGTCAAAGCAGCCATAGTCCACCATCTTTAAAAGCTCCTCCCAGTAGTGCTCGAAAATGAGCTCCGCCGGCAGACCGTTTTTAAGCATTTCGGAAGGAAACATATCATTATAGAAAAAATGAATGCTGCCCAGAATAAAATCATACGGGAATTTAGACAGTTGCTCCAGCTTCTCACCGTAAAGATGGGGCTCTGAGAACTCAATCCCACTTAAAAGCTCAATTCTGCCCCTATATTTTTCTTTGATTTCATTAAATTCACGAAAAAAAGCATCGGCATCGTAGTACATATAGCCCGAGTCTTTTTCATTGTAGTCCGCATGATCTGTAAAGCAGATTATATTAACGCCACACACTAGCGCTTTTTTGCAATAATCCTCCATAAGGGCCTTTGAATCGCTTGAATATCTGGTGTGAGTGTGCATATCGCTAATTACCATATGAATTCTCCTGACAAGGTTATGGTTTTAACGGGACCTAGCCATGGGTTTTCGACCTATTGACTGCCGAGCAGCTTTTCTCGCAGGAGCTCTGCCTGGGTTTTGAAATCCAGTGTTGAATTTGCCTCGTCATAGAGCGTGGGCAAATATTTCTTTATAAAACTGCTTGTTTGCTCATGCTCGATAAGCTCGGTTAGAAAAATAACAAGCTCCTGGCTTTTTCCAAAGGTTTTTTCAACAAAGGAAAAACAGTTTATAATAGCGTCTTGAAGAGAGGATTTTTCTCTTTCAAGCAGGTCCCGTTTTTCTCCGGCTCGTTTTCTAAATATATAAAGGGGATCCTGCGTATCATCCTCTGACCAGGCTATGAGCCCGGAAAGGCATGATTTTATTAAGCTTACCAGATTTGCTTCCGCTGCCTCCTCCTTTGGACTGAGAAGCCCAAAGGATTTTTTAATGTCCATACCCTTGGTTCTTATGGACAAAAGCTCCTTTGCAATATCACCGATGTTTCCGGGCCGTTCCTGCAGTTTGGCCTCAACGCTGTTTGTGAAGTTTAAAAAGCTGTCCAGCAGCGTGTATTCATCGCACCAGTTCTCAGCCAGGTTATGAAGCCTGTGGATAAGAAACTCAATAATGCAGAGCCTTTCGTCAAACCGGGAGTCAATAAGCTCTGGCAGAGGCTTACCGTTGTGAATAATTTCGTCAAAGCGATATTTTTCTTCATAGCTTTTAAACAGCTCATAAAACAGTGCAAATTCGGCTGATATATCCTCATGCTGCAGATACTGGCCAAAAAGGTTCTCATCGACAGGTATACACATTTCTTCGAAGGTAAGGAGCATATCGGACAGGTCCTCCCAGGCTCTTGCCGTCACAAAGCTTCTGCCGCCTGGGCCGGCAAGTACGGTGAAAAAGTTTTCGGACTTTAAGGTCAGATAGGATATGACAGCCGGATGTATTCCCCGTTCCAGCGCGTAAGCTTTCCAGACGTTGAAGTCTGCTTCAATATTAATAACCTTCAGCCTGTCAAGGGTGACGGTATCCAACTGACGGGCAGAGCTGTTATATTTGGACGGATTCCCCGCCGCGCAGATTACCCAGCCCTCAGGGAGCTTGTGGCCTCCGAAGGATTTATACTGCAAAAACTGCAGGAGAGCGGGCATTAGGGTTTCCGATACACAGTTTATCTCGTCCAAAAAAAGTATACCGGTCCTGACCCCTGCATACTCAACCTGCTCGTAGACCGAGGCTAAGATTTCGCTCATGGTATATTTGGTAACGGAAAACTCCGTTTTACCGTAGCTTCTTTTTTCTATAACCGGGAGGCCTATGGCGCTCTGACGGGTATGATGGGTCATGGTATAGGCCACAAGGCCGATATCCAGTTCCCGGGCAACCTGGCCCACTACAGCAGTTTTTCCTATTCCCGGAGGCCCCATCAGAAGAACCGGCCTCTGCCTTGATACCGGAATGCGTAACACTCCTGTTTCTGTTACGGCAGTATAGGCCAACACGGTTTTTTTAATTTCATCCTTTGCTCTTTTTATATCCATGATGGAAAATCCCCTTTGGGTACTGGCTTATATTTATGTATTTATATATCTATATCCAAAACAAGCTTCAGAGCCCAGTTGGGCACATCAATATCATCATATTTATCCTTAATAAACACAAATGCCGTATCATAGGTGGGCATATCGGCGGGATAAATTCCATAGCCGTCGGTAAAGTATAAAACTCCTTTGAGATTGGTCAGCTCACCGGAGTGTATCAGACTGTCAATATACATAAAAGCCGGACGGTAGTCCGTACCGCCATGCCCGATTATCTCAAGGCTGCCGATATAGTTGCCAAGCTCTTCAATGCCAGTTATTTTGTCATCTCTGTGTACTTTACAGTCGCACTGCAAAATGTGCAGATTGAAGCGCCGGAAAAACAGTCCCTCTGTTTGAATTATATTTCTCGTCTCCTCCAGAAAAAGCCGTACCAGCTCCCGCGAGCAGGAACCTGAGGTGTCAATGACGATGACAAGCTCATTAAGCCTGTGTTCTTCCCTGTATTCCAAAGGCTCTATAATAGGCATATTGCCATATCTCTCTATTCCATATACATAATACGCATATTGGAACTCATCAAAGTTCGGACTGTCTACCTCTCTGAAAACGGAAAAGCGCTTCAGAAAATCGGTATAACCTATTCTTTTCGCAGCTGACAAGGAAATAGCCTTTCTGAGGCTTCTCGTACCCTTGCCGGGCTTTTTCATATGTGGGTTAAGGGAAGCAACCCTATCCGAGATATGCTTCCACTGCTTCACAACACGCTCCTCTCCCGAGCCGCCTTCACCCGGGCCGGAATACTTTTTAGGTGGGAGCTTACCCGCCTTTTTCTGGGCTGTTGGCCAGAGGGAATGGTCGTCCTGCATGAACCGGGAGGCCTCGATTTCAACCTCTTGAGACTGAAGGAGGCGATATATTCCATCGGATGTGGGAACATCCATATATTTATCGCAGAAGGCACAGGCCTCAGCGCACAGGGAGGCATATTCCGGGGGAAGAGTTTCGGGATATGTTTTATCAACAAGATACCAGACAACCAGATCACAGGCAAGGTGCCACTGTGTGGTGTCTTCTCCTCTGTTTATAAAGGGGTGCAGCAGCAGGCAGTGGTATAGCTGATGCAGGATGAGAATGGGGGGTTCGTCATCAGAACCGATAAAGCGCTCCTCCAACCAATCCGGATTAAATACAAGCCTTTGGCCATCTGTTCCGATTTTATCAATATCCCGGTCAAATTCCGTCTCCAGCATACCCAGGGGTAGTGCCAGGTAGCGCATCCGGGAATAAAGCCCGGAGCAGGTAAGCCGGACTATTTCCGAGTGGATTTCGTTCATGACGGTACTCTCCCGTAGCTGATATGTAGTATAATGTCCACTGAAATGGGTTTTGCCAACGCATTTGCAAACAGACCTGTTTTGCCCGTTTCAGATACATTGATTGACTGCCTATGCGCAGGATATTGCCCATTACAACAAAAAAACTTGCACCTTGAACAATCAAAAATGCTGTCAAAGCATTGATGTTGTTGCGTTTTTAAATTGTTCAGCAGGCATTAATATATTTGCCTTCATATTAAATTAAAAGGGCCGATATGCGGCATTTCGGTCGCATACCGGCCCCAGCATATTATTTAATAATCCAGACCTTGAGCCTTTCGCTCTCGAATGGCGTCTCTTCTTGAAAGGTTGACCCTGCCCCTGTCGTCTATTTCTATTACCTTTACCCAGGTCATGTCACCCACATTCAAAACATCCTCGACCTTTTCAACACGGCGGTTTTCAAGCTTCGATATATGAATCATTCCGTCCTTGCCGGGGGCAAGCTCTACAAATGCCCCTATGGGCAGGATCCTGACCACCTTGCCGTAATATAGCTTGCCTATCTCAGGCTCAAAAACGATGTCATCAATAGCACTCTTGGCGGCCAGACACGCATCCATATCCTGTGAGGAGATATAAATGGTGCCGTCATCCTCGATATCTATCTTGGCGCCGGTATCCGCCACAATTTTTTGAACAACCTTTCCGCCGCTTCCTATTACTTCTCTGATCTTTTCCACATCGATTTTCATGGTAAGCATCTTAGGAGCATATGGAGATAGCTCGGCCCGGGGTTTGGATATGCACGGGAGCATTACCTCGTCGAGAATTTTGAATCTGGCGTCTCTTGTTATTTCAAGGGCGTTTTTTATAATCGGAGGCGTAAGACCGTCATTTTTAAGGTCCATCTGAATAGCTGTGATACCATTTTTTGTTCCCGCGACCTTAAAGTCCATCTCACCATGGAAATCCTCCACGCCCTGGATATCAATGAATGTTGTCCACCGGTCTTCATCAGTAATAAGACCGCAGGAAATACCTGCCACGGGAGCCGATATGGGAACACCCGCGTCCATAAGAGCCAGTGTTGAGCCGCAAACGGCGCCCTGTGAAGTGGAGCCGTTTGAAGATAAAACCTCAGATACTATACGGATTGTATAGGGGAACTCCTCCACGGGTGGAATTACAGGCTCAAGGGCCTTCTCCGCAAGAGCGCCGTGGCCTATCTCCCGGCGGCTTGCACCCCTGCTGCCCCTTGCCTCGCCTACGGAGAAGGCGGGGAAGTTATAGTGGTGCAGAAAACGCTTTGACTCGTCTTCATATATGGTGTCCAGCTTTTGGGCCGCACTAAGGGTGTCTAAGGTAACAACCGAAAGGACCTGAGTCTGACCTCTTGTAAACAGACCTGAGCCGTGCACTCTTGGAATTATTCCCACCTGGGCCGCCAGAGGACGAATTTCGTTCATATCCCTGCCGTCCACCCGCTTTCCGTCCAACAGCCATGTTTTAACAACCTTTTTCTGAAGACGGTATAGAACCTCTTCCATATAGTCTTCTATATTCGGATACTTTTCGATGAAGTGCTCGGTAAGCTCATCCCGCAGGGAACTGAGCCTTTCTTCGCGGACATTTTTATCATCGGTGTCCATGCAATACTCTACCTTTTCAAGGCAGTTGTTCTGGATTTCCTCGAACATCTCCATGTCAAAGTCGACCTGCTCATAAGTGAACTTGGGCTTGCCTATTTCCGCGACCATTCTGTTGATGAGTTCTATTACAGGCTTTAAAATCTCATGGGCCTTAATAATACCCTCATACATAATTTGCTCGGGGACTTCCTTTGCTGCTGCTTCAATCATGACGATTTTCTCCATTGTGGCAGCAACGGTTACGGCCATCTGTGAGGTTTCCCTTTCCTTTGAGGTGGGATTGAACAAATAGTTTTTACCGTCGTACCCCACAGCAACGCCGCCAATGGGACCGGCCCAGGGGATATCGGAGATTGCAACCGCCGCGCTTGCTCCCAGCATGGCGGCTATCTCAGGCGAACAGTCATGGTCAACGGACAAAATGTTGCAGGTTATAACCACGTCGTTTCTCAGGTCTGAGGGGAACAGAGGCCTCATAGGCCTGTCAATAAGTCTGGAAGCCAGAACGCCCCGCTCACTGGGGCGGCCTTCCCGCCTTAAAAAAGCTCCCGGGATCCTGCCCACGGAATAGAGCTTCTCTTCAAAATCAACAGTTAGCGGGAAATAGTCAATTCCTTCCTTGGGCTTGTCCGATGCCGTTGCGCAGACAAGCACCGAGGTATCTCCGTAGCGGACCAGAACGGCGGCATTGGCCAGCTCTGCCAATTTTCCTGTTTCAAAGGTCAGCTTACGGCCGCAGAAATCAATAGAGTATGATTTCTGATTTGGGAACTCTCTCTTTTTTATTATCATGCTATCTCCTTCTTGCGGAGGGCGTTATTAACCAAATCTTTAGCACTTGAAACGAGACTTGATATACGGGAAATTAATCCATCCGCATATTAAGTATCCTTTCAACTGCTAAAAAGATTTGGCTGATCTCCGCATGACATGTGTTTTTATTATATGTCAGAGGCTGTCACAAAACGCAGATTACGGAGCGAATATTATCAAATCCCTATAAATGCCCGGTGACTACCGCCGCACCGTATGGGAGCATCATAATTCGTCCGACGTTTTGTGACAGCCTGCAACAAAATCTACTTTCTGATACCGAGCTTGGCAATTAAAGCCCTGTAACGCTCAATATCCTTTTTTGCAAGATAGTCAAGCAAATTTCTGCGCTTACCGACCATCTTAAGAAGTCCGCGTCTTGAGTGGTTATCCTTTTTGTGGGTTTTAAGGTGCTCTGTCAGCTGCTTTATTCTTTCGGTAAGAATTGCAATCTGGACTTCAGGTGAGCCGGTATCGGTTTCGTGCACTCGGTTTTCAGCAATTATCTTGCTTTTTTGTTCTTTTAAGAGCATAGTGAATTTCCTTTCTTTTCATTTTGCAATACGGGTATTAAAATATTCTGTATTGCATTGTGCATTTCCCTCGAAGCTGAGTACAAGGCGGAAAGGATACCGATTGTCGCGGCTTTCTCCTTAAACCAAGCTTTGGGGAATACCGTGCATAAATTTAGCACATTTTATATGCAAAGTAAATACATTTTTTATAATTTCCCGTCAATCAGCTAATAATTCATGCCACACAATAGTTTTGTTATATAAAAACGATATATATTTTCTCCCCTTTTATTGGTATAATACAACAATAAGGGCGTAGGCGGAGCTTTTGGTATAATATTTACCGTATCGGATACCTTTGAGGTAAACGGCTCCAATTACAAATATTAACATGTAAGAGGTATATATGTCAATCAGAATACTTGCGGTAGGGGATGTGGTGTCAAAAAGCGGCATCGGCTTTCTCTCAAAAAATCTGCGGAGCCTTATAAAATTTAAGAAAATCGATTTTACCGTTGTAAACGGTGAAAACGCGGCTCAACTGGGAATTACGCCCGGTCAGGCAGATGAGATACTGGCATGCGGGGCAGATGTGATTACCCTTGGCAATCACTCCTTCCATAAAAAAGAAATACTGAATTATCTGGACGACAGCTCCTACATTTTGAGGCCCGCCAACCTGGCGCCCCAGGTAGCGGGAAGAGGGTGGGGGGTATATGAAGCGCATTTCGGGAGCGTCTGTGTTATAAACCTGCTGGGGCGTTGCAACATGGATTTCGGGCCGGATAATCCGTTTTTGGCAGTCGATAAAATACTCAAACAGGTAGACTGCCGGATTATACTTGTAGATATGCATGCCGAGGCCACAAGCGAAAAGCTTGCCATGGGATATCATCTTGATGGCCGGGTATCTGCGGTCTGGGGCACTCATACCCATGTTCAGACCTCCGATGCCGGGGTGCTTCCCAGGGGAACGGGATATATTACGGATTTGGGAATGACGGGTCCTTCCGTTTCCGTTTTGGGTGTAAGGCCGGAGCAATCGGTCTCCATGTTTTTGGGAAATCCCCATTACAGGTTTGAGGCTGCGCCCGGTCCCTGCAAAATGGAATGCGCTATTTTTGAGATTGAAAAGGCTTCGGGCTTATGCCTTTCGGCTGAAGCTCTGAGGATTACTTAGTGTTTATAGCCAAAGAGAATTAAAGAGCCCTTGAAACAGTCCGTGAAAGTCCTGCTCTAATAGAACCGATATGTCCTGATTGGGACAGATTGGACGCTGATTTGAAACGGAGGATTTCAATGATTAGGCTGATACATGCCGCCGACTTCCACCTGGATTCGCCGTTTTCCGCGCTGACTGAGGAAATGGCTGTTGAAAGGAGGCGGGAGCAAAGGCAGCTGCTGGAGAAACTGAAGGCGGCCGTAATTGAAAAGGATGCCCACATTGTTCTGCTGTCGGGAGATTTGCTGGACGGCACACGATATTATGCTGAGACGTATTCGCAGCTCATAGATATCTTTTCCCGGATACCGTCGTACATATTTATATCTCCGGGCAACCATGATTATTATTCCGGGTGCTCCCCATATGCGGGTATGGAGTGGCCGGAAAATGTGCATATTTTCAAAACAACGCAGATTGAAGGTATAAGCATTCCCGAACTTAACCTTACGGTGTGGGGAGCAGCCTTTATAGCCGAAGAGTCATATCCGATACTTAGCGGATTTAAGGTTCGGGACACATCGGGAATTAACATTATGACCCTGCATGGAGATTTGGGAAATCCTGCGAGTAAATACAATCCGGTTTCCGAGGAGGATATAGCGGCCTCAGGCCTTGATTACCTGGGGCTCGGCCATCAGCACACCTTCTCGGGCCTGAAAAAGGCAGGCGGAACATATTATGCCTATCCGGGCTGCCCGGAGGGCAGGGGCTTTGATGAGACCGGCGAAAAGGGAATTGTTTCTGCCTTTGTGGATAAGTCGGGATGTAAGCTGGAATTTCTGCCAATGGGCGGAAGAAAATATGAGGTTCTTGAGGTGGATGTAAGCTCAAGGGATGATATATACGAGGCAATTGAGGCAGCCATTCCCGATGTCTGTGACAGGGATATATACAGACTGGTGCTCAAGGGAAGCTGGGATCAGAAGCCTGATACGAACGCCATTATAAAACGTTTTGAGAGCCGCTTTTACAGGCTTGAAGTACGCGATGCCACGGATATAAGACGGGATATTTGGGAACAGGCGGGGGAGGACAGCTTGAGAGGCCTGTTTTTGCGGGCAATGAAGGAAAGATATGACCAGGCCAAGGATGAGCAGGACAGGGAAGCTGTTGTATTGGCTGTAAGGTATGGGCTGGCCGCTTTGGAAAACAGGGACGAGATATAGGAGGTTTGGAAGTGATAATTAAAAAAATGAAAGCGTCTTTCGGAAAGCTACGCAACGCGGAGCTTTTACTGGAGGATGGGCTGAATATTATAAACCTTCCGAATGAGGCCGGTAAATCCACCTGGAGTGCTTTTATCAGGGCAATGCTCTACGGGATAAATACGTCCGAGAGGGATAGGGCGGGATATCTGGCTGATAAGACAAAATATCGGCCCTGGGGCGAGTACCCCATGGAAGGTGCCATGGACATCATATGGAGGGGCAGGGAGATTACACTCACAAGAAAAAGCAAGGGTTCCGGCCTTATGGGCTACAGCGAGGCCTATTATACCGGTACAAGTGAGCCCTGTCCGGAGCTCAGCGGTAAAAGCCCCGGGGATATCCTCATAGGGGTTCCGGAGCAGGTTTTCCGGCGGAGCGCGTTTATATCAAGACCGTCAATGGCCCTTGATAAGGATACGGAACTTGAAAAAAGGATTTCAGCCCTGGTGACCTCGGGGGACGAGGACACCTCATATACCGAAGCCTCCGAAAGGCTTGGCAAGTGGCTGAGAAAACGAAACCGCAAGCCCTCCGGCCTGTTAATCGGCATTGAAGCTAAAATTCAGAAGCTGGAAGAACGCCTTGAACGGCTGGAGAAAGAAAATGAAAAACTCTCCGGTTTGAGAAGAGAGAAGGAAATGCTGATAAAAGAACAGCAGGCCCTTCAGCTGTGCCTGCAAAAGCACAATCAAAAAGAACAGCAGACCCTTATGGAGCGATACCAACGAAAAAGACAGGAGCAGGAGGAGCTGGAAGCGGAGATGAATTCAGTGGCTGCGGTTCTGAGCCCTTTTGGAAAACCCATCACAAAGGAAGATATCGACCTGGTTAAAAACGCCTTTGATGAGCTGAGCAATGCAGAGACTCTCGCCGACAAAGCAAAGCTCCGTATGGAGGAGACCTCCGGCGAGCTGATGAGAGCAAAAAGGGAAGCGGCCGATGCCGGGGCGAGAAAACCTAAATACATTGCTTACCTGGCATTCACAGGAGTTATCCTGATAATGCTCAGATGGTTCTCCACAATTAGCTATCTGTGGATGGTTGGAGTTGCTTTTATAGTACTGGCCTTTGTATTTTTAGCTCTGGAGCTGAAAAGAACATCAAAAACCTCGGCGGAGCTGAACGCCGACATAAGTATTTTGGAAAGCAAATCAAAGGTGGCACAGGAGCGATATACCACGGCGTATAACGTGGTCAGACAGGCGAAAAGGAGAGCCCATGCATATCTGAAACGGATTGCTCCCCAGGCGGAGCCGGAGAACGTCCGGGAGGTAATCCGGGAGCTTGAAGAAGGGGTTTTAAGGCTGGAGCAGTTGATGCTCAGGTGCAGGGCTGCCGGAGAAATAGCGGACGAGTTGGAAAAGCTTTGCCCAAAAGAGGTTTTGGAGCTTCCAATCGGAGAACCCGCAATGCCAAAACAGCAGGCCGAAAGCAAACTTGTGGAGGTAGAGAGCCGGCTGGAAGATGTATCGGAAAAGCTGTCAATATTAACAGGTGAAGTAAGGCACCTGGGAGACCCGCTGGTACTGAGCTCCGAAATCGAAAACCTGCGACAGGAATCCAGGCGCCTGATGCTGGAGTGTCGGGCGCTGGAGTTGGCCTCCGGGGCACTTCATGATGCCAACCTGGAGCTTCAGAACAGGTTTTCGCCGGTTGTGAGTCAAAAGGCGGGTGAATTCATGTATCGTCTGACGGGAGGGCGGTATACCAGCGTATTGTTTAATAAAGACATGAAATTCAAAGTCCGGGCTGAAAATGAAGCGGTACAGCGGGATGCCGGGTATTTGAGTGATGGTACGCTGGACCAGCTTTATCTTGCCGCACGGCTGGCGGTGTCGGAGTTGGTGCTTCAAAACGACGAGCCGTGCCCGATTATACTTGACGATGCCCTTGCAAATTTTGATGATGAAAGAGCCAAATACGCTCTGGAGCTGCTGAGTGAAATCGCCCTTTACAGGCAAATCATCTTTTTCACCTGCAGGGAAAGAGAGAATATATAATGCCAGCTGCAGCGCAATTGATTTGCGGCGTATGCCGGCAAATCAATTCAGCCAGCCAATCAAATACACAATGCGAAAGCATTTGTTCAATTGACAACATTATAAACAAATCAAAACGTACTAAAAGGCAGGATGGGAGCATCCTGCCTTTTAGTACGTTTCGTTTTTGCTGCAGATACTATATTTAAGAAAAATATGTATCTGCAAGTGTCTTTAATGTGCTAACAGCACCGGTTATTCCCGTTATGGAGGTGTTAAGGCAAATGTCATAGTTGGATACTTCCCTCCAGGGAACGCCTGTGTAAAACCTGTGGTAATTCGCCCTGCCTCTGTCTATTCTATTCAGGTCGGCTTCCGCCTTTTTCGGATCATAACCATATTCATTTATGACCCTGTTTAGTCTGTCTTCCTTGTTGCCATAAAGGAATACGCGCAGGAGTTTTGGATGGCTCTGAAGCACATAGTTTGCGCAGCGGCCTACCACAACACTGTTGCCGGTTTTTGCTATTTCCCTGATGACTTCTGACTGGGCTATAAATGCCTTATCATTGACAGGCATTGTATACTGGAAATTGATGCCTGATGTGGCATATACGGAGGTGGACAGGTTAAACAAAAAAGAGTTTGTGACTTTCTCCTCATTTCTTTCGATGAATTCGGGGCTCAGGCCGCTTTTTTCCGCGGCCATCTGAATTATGGCTCTGTCGTAATATTGATACCCTAAAAGAGTGGCTAGTTCCTTGCCTATAAGTCTGGCACCTGTACCGAATTCCCGGCTAATGGTTATAATGGAATACGCCATATGGAAACCTCCAATTTTATAAGCGTCTTCTTATGAAAGCCTAATTACCTGCATTTATATTATATACCAATTTACTTGTTATTGCCAGCTTGTATCGATTATTATCAGTTTTTTATTTATTATAGTATATGCTCCCACCCATAAATTCCCTGAGAAGGGAATCCTCGGGGACATGGTCAGGTGAAAGGTCGCTGAACAGCTCCAGAGCGGGCAAAATCCGGGCGAGCTCTTCTTTTTGAGGATTGTCATCGGGAAGGTCGATAAAAAGGGGACGCGCGAATTGCTTCATAACTGCTACCTCATACAAAAGAGCAGAGTTAATTTTTATATTGGCTCTGTCCATATACGGGTAAATATAGAGTCTCTCCCCTCTGAGGACATTGTCCCAAAGGGCGATTGTATA
Organism: Clostridiales bacterium; assembly: GCA_012520295.1. Classification (GTDB taxonomy): domain Bacteria; phylum Bacillota; class Clostridia; order Oscillospirales; family Oscillospiraceae; genus JAAYOP01. Next base: position 33,004 of record JAAYOP010000024.1, read on the forward strand.
CTCGGCGTTTGCTCCTCTGAAGTTATTGTCCCGCACGACTCTGCGCATCAGCCTGAGACATGTTCCGAAAAAGCGCTTTTCTCCTTCATCATCAATATAGTCCACAATGGCGCTGATGTATATTTTCGCAGCGTCGGGATTGGGGATGGTGACCGCGTCGTTTAAGGCGTGAATACCTTCGAAAATGGCAATTTCATTTTCCTTGAGCTTAAGTTTTCTGAAGATGCTGGCGCTTCGCTTTTGTCTGGCGAACAAAAACTTTGGAACATGTATCTCCTTGCCCGCTTTAAGAAGGGCAAAATGCTCGTTCAGCAGCTCCATATCCACGCAGTTGGGATGTTCAAAGTCGATAGCCCCATCGGGAGTTCTGGGGGCGCGCCTGATGTCCACGTCGTGGAAATAGTCGTCCATGGAGATGGTATGGGAGACTACGCCTCTTTTCTCCAGTTCGTGCTCCAGCTTGTAGGCGGTTGTTGTCTTGCCTGAACCCGAGGGTCCCGAAAGGAGCACTACCGGGCTGTTTTTCATGTTTTCTATAATTTGGTCCGCAGCCTTTACAATATAGGATTGGTACCTGTTTTCGCATTCGGCTACGAGTTCACGCGGGTTTTGGCTGATTTTTCTATTAAGCTCCGATATACTACACTTCATTTTTTCCTGTGCCCTTTCATTTTTAATGTCCACTGAACAAATGCCTTTGCAAAACGCACTTGCAAAAAAGAAAATTTGCTCTTTTTGACGGGCAAAATAAACCTGTTTTGCCCGTTTCAGATACATTATTTTAAGGCTGTCCTTTCTGTTTTTTCATCTCACATAACGGCGGCAATGGATATATTAAAAGTGCTTACGGTCATCAGCCGTTAATTGCCGTTTTGTGAAGCCTTTATGCCTATAATCTGATATAAGGCTTTTTGCTGCAACAGTGCTATCTATACTGTCAATATATTCACGGGGGTATTTTTTGTTGAAGATGCGCTCTATCCTGCCTGTTGTTGCATCTACAAGCTTTGTAACTCCTCCTGCCCCCACTGATATTATGCTGTGCAGTTCCTCCATTATACAGATATTGTAGAGGCTGTCCGTACCTGCTCTGCTCCAGCCGGTATTTTCGTATCCGCCTGGGGTAAACTTTTGTTTGTAAAGATAATATGGTTTAAAATTATTCTCATATAATGTGTCAAACCCATAGTCAAGCATGGCGCCCACCGTCCTGCCGCCGGGTATCTCATACCCGCCGTTAATGAGCCTGGAGCCTCGCTTGATGGACAGGGTATGCACGGTGATGTTTTCCGGGCCCAGCTCCAAAACCCGATTAAGGCTGTATTTAAAGCCTTCCACAGTATCCGAAGGAAGCCCGGCAATCAGATCCATATTAATAACATCAAATCCAAGCTTTCGAGCCAGCGCAAAACTTTTTTCAATATCAGAGCCCGTATGATTTCGTCCGATTACCTCCAGCACGCAGTCCCTCATACTCTGGGGATTTATGCTGATACGGGTTGCCCCTCCTCTTTTGATTGCTCTGAGCCTGTCCTCAGTAATAGTGTCGGGACGTCCCGCCTCAACCGTATATTCACAGCAGGAGCGCAGATCGATGTTTTTTGCGGTAGTCTCCATCAAATCTGACAGCATTTCCGCGGAAAGAGATGTGGGTGTACCGCCTCCGATATATACCGTTTTTACATTGAGGCCAAGCTTTTTTATAAGCTTCCCTGTTTGCTCAATCTCCATTTTAAGAGCGTTCATATAGGGGGTGACAAGCTTGAAGGCTTTTTCGACCGACTGGCTGACAAATGAGCAGTATGCGCAGCGGGAGGGACAAAAAGGTATGGCAATGTAAAGGGAAACGTCCCTTTCATTCAGCTGCTCCATTGCCCTGAAAGAGGCTTCGGCCGCATAGGAGCAAAGCTTGCCCCGGCTGGGAGCAACGTGATACTCCCTGACCAGAAAATCGGCTGCTTCAGAGGGCAGCGCCGAATTTTCCGCTATATATCTGGTGGCCAGCTTTACCGGTCTTATGCCGGTCACGGCTCCCCAGGGAGGGCTGTTGCCGGTAATCCGGACAGAGGCCCTGTAAAAAGAAAGTTTGACAAGTCTCTGAAGCTCCCGGTCCCGTAGAATCTTTTCCACAGGCAGGGGAGACGGGGATTCTACCACAGCTTCGGCAGCCTTCCCCTTGTACCTGATTTTTGAAATGGAAACACCGTAGCCATCTTTTACCTCCAAAGTGGAAAGAGCCAGGTTTTCGGTGGCATCGGTGCTTCTAAAGTCGGCGCGCTCCTCTGGAAATACTGAAAGCAGTATCTGCTCAACGGCATATTTATAATCATGGCCTGCCAGCCTGATGTTCATTACAAAATTCCTCGGATTATATATTTATAGATGGGCGTATATCAGCCCATTTCGACTGCGTATCTCATATATTCGTTAAAACGGCGCTCTCTTGAAAGGGTAGTGGGGTCGGCATGGCCCGGATATACTTCATAATCACCTTCAAGAAAATACAGCCGCTTCAGGGATTTCATCAGAATCTGCATGCTGCCGCCGCCAAGATCCGTGCGGCCGCAGGAATCTTTGAAAAGGGTATCCCCCGTGAAAAGCGCATCTTCACACATCAATGTGACGGAACCTTCGGAATGGCCCGGAGTTTCCAAAATCCTAAACTCAAGACTTCCCAGCATAAGTATGTCGTCTTCACCATAGTGGGAAACCTCCGCTGTCGAGTAAAACTTGTAGGGCGCGTCAGGGTCATCCTTGGTAAAATCCTTTTTATGAATATATATTTTGGCCCCTGTTTCGGTAGCCAGCTCCTCCACTGCCGTTGTGTGGTCGTAATGGCCGTGGGTAAGAAATATATAGCGCACCTTGAGCTTGTTGTCCTCAACGTAGTTGAGGATCCTGCCCGATTCCGCGCCGGGATCAATAACTGCGCACTCCAGTGTGTTTTCATCGGTAACAATATAACAGTTGGTCATAAGATGCCCTACTGTAAGAGTTTTTATCAACATATTTGCCTCCCTAATATTTGGTGAAATCAAGATCTTTTGTTTGCGTTCAACAGTCGTTTTTTACAGGTTTTCCGTGTCTAGTATCAGGGTGACAGGACCGTCATTTACCGATATGACCTGCATCTCGGCGCCGAAGACGCCTGTCTGAACCCGGAAGCCTTTTTCGCGACACAGGGCGATGAAAAGCTCATAAAGGGGTATTGCCGTTTCAGGTCTGGCGGCATCGAGAAAATCAGGCCGCCTGCCTTTTTTGCAATTTCCGTAAAGGGTGAACTGAGAAACCACGAGAAGTGAGCCGCCGGTGTCCGATAAGCTCTTGTTCATTTTCCCGTCTTCATCCTCAAAAATTCTGAGCTGGGTAATTTTTGAGGATAGTTTTTCCGCGTCCTGCCGGCTGTCGGTTACCTTTATTCCGAGCAGGACAAGAAGACCACCGTCTATGGAACTTACGGTCCTTCCCTCAATTTCCACCGAAGCCGATTTTACTCTAGTAACAACTGCTCTCATTTATCTGTTTACCCCTGGCCGCTCCACATCAGACACGCCGGGAATGATTCTCAGCCTGTTCATGGCTGTCTGCAAGGCGGCCAAATCCTTTACTTCTATAGTGATGAAGGCCAGTGCCTTCCCGTTACCTACTTCCCTGACATTCAGTGAGGTTATCTTTGTTTTGACCGCTCCCAGAGCGGTAGCGATATCTACTATCAGGCCGTTTCTGTCATCGGCTGAAACCGTAAGGGCTGTCTGATAGGTTTCACCCTCCGTGTTTCCCCAGGCAACTTTAATCCATCGCCCCTCATCTTCGCCCCTGGCCCTGGAATTGAGATAGTTCTGACATTTTGTCCTGTGTACCGACACTCCGTATCCCTTTGTTATAAAGCCCAGCACGTCATCACCTGGGACCGGTGTACAGCATCGGGCAAACTTTATAAGGCAATTCTCCAGGCCTTCGACCATGATGCCCTTGACGGATTTATCCCTTGCGGGTGGTATCGGCGGAGGAGCAACGGGCTGCTTTTCCTGCCTGTCCTGCTTTCTGGCTTTGATGAGTTCCTCCCGCACTCTGCTGACGGCCCGCACGGCGGTTATGCCGCCAAAACCTATTGCGGCGTACATCTCATCCAGAGAACCGAAGGAAAGCTTTTTCAGCACGGCCTGCATAATTTCTTCCTTGCCGAATTCGGATATACTCAGATGATTACGCTTCATCTCAGCCTCAAAGGCGGATTTACCATGGGCGATGTTTTCTTCCCGCTTTTCCTTTTTAAACCATTGTTTTATTTTACCCCTGGCTTCAGAGCTTTTGGCAATATTTATCCAATCCCGCCCGGGGCCTTTTGATGATTTTGAGGTGATAATCTCAACTATGTCACCGTTTTTCAGGATATGGTCAAAGGGCACGAGCTTTCCATTGACCTTGGCCCCCACCATACTGTTTCCAACGGCTGAATGAATTTTATAGGCAAAGTCTATGGGGGTGGCGTTGGCGGGCAATATAATTACATCGCCTTTTGGGGTGAAAACAAAAACCTCATCGGCGAACATATCGATTTTAAACTCTTTGACAAAGTCATGGGCATCGGTATCCTGCTGAGATTCCAAAAGGCTTCGTATCCAGGCGTATTTTTCCTCTTCTGACTGGTTGTTGCCGGAGATTTCGGATTTATACTTCCAGTGTGCGGCAACTCCGTATTCGGCGGTATGATGCATTTCCCAGGTTCTTATCTGTATTTCAAAGGGTATGCCCTCCGAGCCTATTACCGTGGTATGAATGCTTTGATACATATTCGGTTTCGGTGTACTGATATAGTCTTTGAATTTGCCCGGTATGGGCTTAAAGAGGTCATGCATATGGCCTAAAACATTATAGCAGTCAGATACCGAGTCGACTATAACCCGGAAAGCACACAGATCGAAAACCTGGCTCAGATCCTTGTTTTGACTGTACATTTTCCTGTATATGCTATATATGTGCTTGAGACGGCTGCTGACAGAGGCTTTAATATTGTAGCTTTCCAACCTTGCGGATATGCGGGACTTTATGGTGTTCATAAACTCTTCAAATATATCCCGCCGGCTGTCAATCTGAGAGGTAATCTCTTCATAAGCAATGGGGTCAATATAGATAAGGGAGAGGTCCTCCAGCTCCCATTTGGCTTTTTGAATGCCGAGCCTGTGGGCGATGGGCGCGTATATTTCAACGGATTCCAGAGATTTTTCCATTTGCTTTTGCTGTGACTGGTAGTTGAGGGTGCGAAGATTGTGAAGGCGATCGGCAATTTTTATGAGAATTACCCTTATATCCTTTGCCATAGCCATGAGCATTTTTCTCAGGTTTTCAACCTGTTCCTCTTCCTTGCTGGTATAGACCACCCGGGTGAGCTTTGTGACACCCTCCACGATGTCTGCAACGGTAACACCGAACTTTTTCGCTATATCCTCATAGGTTACGTCCGTATCTTCAATGGTGTCGTGCAAAAGGCAGGCAATTATCGCATCCTCATCAAGCCCCATATCGGCGGTAATCTCCGCAGCGGCTATGGGATGGGTTACGAAGGGGGAGCCATCTTTTCTTTTTTGATCGCCGTGAGCATTTCTCGAAAGTTCGTATGCGGCGCGAAGACGCTCAATATTCAAATTCGGGTTATATCCTTTTACCTTCTCTTCAAGAGCAAGATATTGTTCGAAAACTTTGTCCATTATGTCAGCTATCCTTTAGTCTCGATATAAATACGGAGCTGTTCAGATCAACTTTTTTAGTATTATCAGTAAGTGCTATATTTACTTTTCCGTCCCTTTCATTTAGGCTGAGCAGGTCAAGCTCTTCAAATACCTTTAAGCAAACATATACTTTTCCTGTATTGCAGATACGGGAATCGAATGCTATCTTGAATACAATATCATCCAAATTGCCGGAAAGGGGTTTGGAGCCAGAGCGTATATAACGCCATATACGGGCAAAATCCGTGCGTTTGGGGAGGATATGGTGCTTTTCACGAACTGTCAGCTCGTTGCCCGAAAAAAATGTTTCACAGATTTGTTTTTCCATTTCAATATGGCGCTGTGATGGGCGGGCATCGCGCAGAAATAGCTGAACGGAGCGATTGCCCCTGAATTCGTTTATTACCGGTTCAAAGGCAAAGTCCGCCCTTGAGCCAGCCTTTAGTTTAAATTCATCTGCCGTGACTGAGAAAAACACACACTCCAGCACATAGTTGTCCTTTGATATTCTCAGCTTAAGGTGTTTGTCGTAGCCGATTGGGATTATGGAATCGATATGTACGTTTGTTATGCATAATGATGGCGGGGGGTTGCCGTTGCCCCAGGGTGACATTACCGATACTGCTTCAACTTCTTTCCGGGAGAGCATGTTCAAATCTTTAACTTCAAAGTCTATAAACAGATCGGGTTTTCGTGATTTGCCTTCGTTTTCCAGATAATAGTCGCAAAAGCTTTTTCGAAAAGCGTCAATATCATCCTTGTCTATTGTCAGACCCGCAGCAACTGCATGGCCTCCGAAGGATGTAAGATGCTCTTTTGAATTTTCCAGGGCTTCAAATATATTAAAAAAGCCATAGCTCCTGCACGAGCCTCGACCTTCCTGACCTTCTATGCAGATGATTATTGCGGGAACCCCAAAGCTGTCAGCCAATCTGGCGGCAACAATACCGGAAACGCCGTGGTGCCACTGGTCGGAAGCCAGTACAATCGGCCTGTCGACCTTCCCACCCGATTTAACCATTTCATAGGCCTGCTCGAATATCCTGTTTTCAATTAGCCTTCGCTCCTGATTTAGCTTGCACAGCTCATCCACAAGCTTTGAGGCCTCGGCCGCGTTTTCTGTCATCAGTAGATTATAGGCAAGGCGGACATTTCCCATTCTGCCGGCGGCATTTAGCTTCGGAATGACAGTAAAGCTGATATCATTAGGGGAAATGCTCCTGTTAGGGGGGCAGACCTCCTCTACCAGCTTGCGGAGACCCAATCTCCTGCTGTGCTCCAGTACTTTAATTCCGTGTATTATTAAAGCACGGTTTTCCTTTTTAACAGGCATTATGTCGGCTATGGTCCCTATTGCGACAAGATCACCGAATTCCTCGATGAGCTGCCGGGTTTTATTCAAATCAGCGTCTTCAAGGGCGCAGATAAGCTTAAATGCGACACCTACGCCTGCCAAACCCTTGAAGGGATATTCGCAGTCCTTCCTGCGTGGATTGATTACCGCCACCGCGTCCGGCAGAGAAGGCGGACATTCATGATGGTCTGTTATCACCACATCCATACCAAGCTCCCGGGCAGTTTCAACTTGAGACCGGGCGGTAATCCCGCAGTCCACGGTTATAATAAGGGATACTTCCTGCTCTTTGATGGATTTAAGAGCTTCCTCGCTGATGCCATAGCCCTCGGTCAACCGTTCGGGAATATATGCCATGCAAACCAGACCTTTTTTTCTCAGATAATCCGTAACAAGGCAGGTTGAGGATATGCCGTCAACGTCATAATCCCCATAAACTGCGACTCTTTCATTGTTTTTAATTGCTTTTTTTATACGTGCTACGGCCTTATCCATATCGGCCATTAAAAAGGGATCGTTGAAAAGCCCCATATCATCGCGCAGCAGTTCTTTGGCGGTGGCCGGGTCGCTTATGCCCCTTGAGCATAGCAGAGCGGAGACAAGAGACGAAAAGCCGGCATCTTTCAGCTTTTTATAATCATCATCTGAATAGCCGGATATTATCCAATCGCCGAAGTATTTCATTTCCGTTCACCAGCCTGTCATTAAAATTTTAGTACATCCCCTTAGATATAAAGAAGGGGATAAGAAAAATTGAACGCCTTATAACATACTGCCGCTACTGAATGTATAGGCTTGCAATGTAATTATTATAACAAATAAACAGGTTTTGCACAATTATTTTTCCAATTGAAGGTTACATAATGATTACAGGTACAATAAATTCGGCAGGCCAAATCAAAAGAAGGCGTAAACCCCAACGGTTACACCTTCTTTAGAAAACATACGGATTTGGGATTTATTTGCCCGTTCTTTTTAAAGCGCGGGGCGGGCCCTCTTCATCGAAGACTATCTCAAGCTCAATATACTCTCCGCGCCTGTAAACTCTGAGTGTGGCGGAGTCTCCCGAAGAGTAGGACTTTTTAGCGGCCTTCAAATCCGGCATGGATTTTATCTCGTAGTCGTCCACGCCTACGATAATATCGCCTTTACTGAGCCCTGCCTTGCCTGCACAGCTTTTTTCGTCTACATTCTCAACAAAAGCTCCCTGAGGCATATCGTAATACATCGCATACTGGGGATCAACCGTTGTCACGGTAATTCCGAAATATGCTTTTCCTCTCACATAGCCATACTGGATAAAATCCTCTATCATAGGCTTTACATCGTCTATTGGAATGGCAAAGCCCAGACCTTCCACGCCGGAGGAAGTATATTTTGCCGAAGCGATTCCAATAACCTGGCCTTTGTTGTTGAAAACAGGTCCGCCGGAATTTCCCTTGTTGATGGGGGCGCTTATCTGGAACATATTGATAGTAGTAACCGTATCCGCTCTTATTTCTCTGTCAAAGGCGCTTACAATCCCGTCGGTGAAGGTCCAGGTCAGTTCGCCCAGAGGATTGCCGATAACGTATATGGAATTTCCCACATACATATCCTCAAGGGTGCCCAGTACCACAGGAGAAAGACCATTGGCATCTATTTTTATGAGTGCCACGTCATTTTCCGGCTCAATTCCTACAATTTTTGCCGTATACTCCTCACCTGAATAGAGCATGACTTTTATTTCAAGATCCTGAGCATTGGCGACTTCTACCACATGATAATTGGTCAGGATATAGCCATCCTCGGAGATTATGAAGCCGGTGCCGGATATGGCATTTGTGGTGAGCTGCCCCCAGATATTTGTTGTGGTTATCGGGGTGGTGATACCGACGACCGAATTGACAGATGCGGCGTAGATCTGCGAGGCGGACAAGACTTCGCCCGTATAGCCTGTGTTGATATCGGGGGTGTGTATCAAAGAACCTGAACTGGATATGGATTCTGGCTTTGTCACCTGATTAGGGGTGGCAGCCTCCAGAGGCAAACCGTTGTTATTATTTTCATTTATGATATCAAATGCAATAATCCCAAAGGCTGTGCCCAGCAATACACAGACAATGCACAATGCCGCTATTCTCATGGAAAAAAACCTTTTCTTTTTCGGAGGAATCTGAGAAAGCTCATTGATGACAGGCAAATTACTGTCCGAGGCTTCACCGGCAACTTCGTGTACATAGGAGTTGTCGGGCATTTCATTTTGATCTTCATTTCTGTTGAAATCATCCCTTAGCATGAAAACTCCCTCCTTTTCTCAAAGGATAGCGATATATTATGTCCAGAAAATGAATTGTATTATAATAAAAAGTAAATAGTTGCAGATATAATAATCCTCAATTCAGATTATCGGACTACTGTTTTGCCAGTTTTCTGCCCATAAGAACACCCATTGAGGAGGCCATCATAAGGCCCCTTGTCCAGCCGCTGGAATCTCCCAGACAGTACAGACCCGAGACGCTGGTTTTCAGGTCCGGAGTCATTTTTACCTTATTGCTGTAAAATTTGAGCTCGGGGGAGTATAAAAGAGTTTCCTCGCTGGCAAAACCGGGAACAACCAGGTCCACGGCTTCGATGAAATTTATTATGTTTGTCATGGTCCGGTAGGGCATGGCGAAGGTGATGTCACCTGCCACGGCATCCGGAAGGGTCGGTCTGACGTTTGATTTGTTCAACTCATCCTGCCAGGTCCGTTTCCCGTCCAGAATGTCCCCATATCTTTGAACCATTATACGCCCATCGCCCAGCATATTCGTTAGCTCGCCGATTCTCCGGGCAAAGGCTATGGGTTGATTAAAGGGCTCTGTGAAATTGTGTGAGCAGAGAATGGCGAGATTTGTGTTATCACTTTTAAAACCCTTGTAGGAGTGACCGTTGACAACTGAGAGCCCGTTGTCGTAGTTTTCCTGGCTGACAAATCCTCCGGGATTCTGGCAAAAGGTGCGAACCTTGTTTTTAAAGGGTTTTGGGTAGCCTATCAGCTTGGATTCGTAGAGCACTTCGTTTACATGTTCCATTATTTCAGTTCTGACCTCAACACGAACACCTATATCAACGGTGCCGGGCCTGTGGTGAATGTCGTGAATTGAACACTGCTGCTCCAGCCAGCCGGCGCCCCCTCTTCCGGTTGCTATAATGTTGTGCTCGGCGAGGAGCTCGTATACCTGTCCGTTTTTTGCTTCAATAGTCGCTCCCTTGCATACCCTGTCGGAGATAATCAGGTCCGTGCACTGGGTTTCGAAAAGAATCTCAACCCCGTGCTCCAGGAGATATTGCTGTATGGAATAATAAAGCTCCTGAGCTTTTTCCGTTCCCAGGTGGCGGATAGGACAGTCTACAAGCTTCAGCCCTGCCTTGATGGCTCTTTTCCTGATGTTTTTTATTTCCTCTTCCTTGCCTCTTCCTTCAACATGCTCATCAGCACCGAAAGAGAGGTATACTTTGTCCGTATAGTCAATAAGCTCCTGAGTAAAATCATCACCCAAAAGAATGGGAAGATCGCCTCCCACTTCATAGCTTAGAGAGAGCTTCCCATCCGAGAAGGCACCGGCACCTGAAAAACCATGGGTTATATGGCAATAAGGCCTGCAATTGATGCATTTTTTCGTCTCGCTCTTCGGGCAGTGTCTTTTTTCTATAGGCTTACCCTTTTCAACTATCGTTATTTTCTTGCGGCTGCCCTTTTTTATAAGCTCCAAAGCCGTGAAAATTCCGGCCGGGCCTGCACCTACTATGAGAATATCTGTTTTCATTTGTATGCTCCGTTTTCCCGTTTTTCATATATTCATTTGCTGTTAAGTATTCTGTCATATCTTGTTAATGTAATGGCTGAATGGCAATGCTATTATAGGTTACCACAAAATGTTTGTCAATTACAGCATCCCTCCAGACAGGATGGGCAAACCAGCGGAAATCATCCATATATGATTAGTATAACCGAATATGTTGTCACCATATAAGAGTTTAAAACTTGTATAGTGTACAATGATATGGTCTAAAAAAAGAAGAAGCTGACCCCTAACTGTGGTAAAATGGTAAGTGCTAACAAACCAATCACAGAAAGGGATAGCTTCTATGAAAAGAATAGCACAAAAA
>JAAYOP010000025.1 GCA_012520295.1 Clostridiales bacterium
TGTAATGTATAAAATGATTTGTGCACAATGCTTAACAATACGGCTGACATTTGTACAAAATCAACACAGTATAAGAGTGAAGCATGTGTTTGTATATCAGGTAAAAAAGGATGAATTGAATGGATAACAAAACCGCAGTAAGACGCGGAAGGATAATGGTTTTATTAATGTGCGCAGGTGTTTTTGTGCCCAACTATGCGCAATTTCAAATGACCGCTATTGGTAAAAGGTTCTCTGATATGGTCGGCTTGAACACGACCCAGCTAAACAGTATTCTAACGGCATCCCTGGTGCCTGGGATGTTTTTCAGCCTTGTTGCCGGACTGTTGGTTGACAGATTCGGCTCAAAGAGAGTTTTCACAATCAGCTATCTTATAACGGCTATAGGAGCTGTGACCAGGATTTGGGCCGACAGCTTTATATCCATGTATATGGCAATGGTGCTTATAGGTGTTCATGCCACGTTTTTGAATGTAAACGGCTCAAAGGTTTTCGGTTATTGGTTTGAGCCGAAAAAGGTCGGCACTTTGATGGGTGTATTCATAGCCGTGGTAAACGGGGCAATGGCTATGGGAATGGGAACTGGAGCTCTTTTTCCCAGCTTAAAGTCTGCTTTTGTCATGTCTTCGGCTTTGATTATCGGCGCTGCGCTATTGTGGGTAGTTTTCGCCAGAGACGGAGCGCCGAAGGAGGGTGGACAGAGCTGTCCAAAGGGGGATGGACCGTCCGTCTCTCAGTGTATTAAGAAGGTTGCCGGAAGCCGTAACATCTGGATTGTGGGACTGGTGCTGATGCTCATGTGCGCCGGCTCCACGGCACTTAATATGTTTTTGCCCACTGCCCTTGTATCCCAGAGAGGATTTGACGAGGCCAGGGCGGGAGCAGTAGGTATGGCTATTATGATTGGCTCTGCGATAAGCTGCTTTGTAACTCCGATTATCGATGCGAAACTCAAAAACACAAAGGCTCTCACCCTTACATACGGCTTGTTGGGTGCAGCCGGAGTGGCATTTGCATGGCAGGCTCCGGAGGGGGCTTTGCTGCCTCTGGCGCTGTCTGTCACCGGATTTTTCACAAACGGCCTTGGTCCCTTGATAATGTCAATACCTATACAACTGCCGGAAATAGGACCGACATACGCAGGAACGGCAGGGGGTGTTGTCGCAACAATACAGCTTGTGGGTTCGGTGGTTATACCCACATATATCATCACACCCATATCTGGCTCAAATTACAGTCTGCTGTTCGGATTATGCGGGATAGTACTGCTGCTGTTTGCTATAGCCTCGCAGATGCTTCCCAATCCGGCTGAAAAAGCGAAGCCTGTTTCCTCAAAACTGAATAAAGCCGGATATCCGGGATAGTGAGGATATGCGGGCCCGGCCCTATGCCGGGCTGTCAAAGGCTCCCTTGCCGTGTTGGTTTTTATTTATTGATTTTATAAAAAAGTATGCAATTGAAACCAAAACAAACAGGAGACAGAAAAAGCCCCAGCTCATAGGCAGGAAATATCGCATTTTCAAATAAGCATGATAACCCAGAAGAGAGGCAAAGGAGCAGAGCGGAACAGTATACGAAAAAGCTGGAAATATCACGGCGAAGGCAAGGGACAGTACATCGGCAATAAAAAAGTACCTGTCGTGCATATGGGGGAGCAGGAGAGGAATACCAACTGCAAAAATCAAAGCGGCCGAAATCAATGTGCCGTCTGTTATTCTTTGTCTCATTAGGAGTGCTGCCGTAAAAACAGCGGCACATAAAAAGAAGGCGGCAAAAATGCCAAGCCTGGAGGCGAGATTTGGGTTTCCTACATTTTTAAAAAGTGAAAATATCGAAGGAGAATTATAATTCAGGCCGCTGCCCACGGTACCCAGCTCCGAGAAGTATATTGTCAGGGTGTCCAAAACCGGGCGTCCGGCAATGATTGCGGGAGAAACCGCGAGAAAATAGACCGCGGGGAAAACAGGGATGTATCGAAAGCGGATTTTTCCGGAAATAATAAATAACAGAAAAACTGGCAGAATAAAAACGGCCTGGAGCTTGAAGGCAAATGAAAGGGCAATGAATGCCAGGGACAAAACTGACCTGCCCTTAAAGCCATAGTAAAGGCCTATTACTGCCAGCGCCGTATAGATACTGTCGCACTGTCCCCACAGCGCTCCGTTTAAAATCGGAGTCGGCAGAAAAAGAGCGACCACCAGACAAATATATTTTTTTAATTTACTGTCCGTAAAGCACGATACCAGCTTCATGAGAAACAGTGCCAGGATAAAATCGAAGAGTACGGACAGGAGTTTAATAAGATACAGATCATATACGGGCAGTCCGGATATGAAGCCCAGGAAAACCAGATACGGAATATTGTAGTTACCTATCGGGTTTTTCAGCGCGGCAAGACCGCCCGCCGATTTCATTGCTTCAACCCAGGGGGACAGGAAGTTTTTGTAATCCAGAGTTATGTGGTCAAACAAAAACAATCTCAGGAGAAAAGAAAGGAGTATTGGCAGCAGGGCCGGGATGAGCCCCGCAACAGAATCGGCCAAGCCCTCTCTTTTTAATATCAAAATCGAAACGGCGGAAAGTAAGGCCGAAAACATTGTTATAAGCACGGCGGTGCCAATCCCTGCATAAGAAAGGGAAAGGGAGACAATAAAGACCGTCCCGCAATATATAATTAGAAGCGCGGCAAGTCCATACAGATGAAAATTGCTGCTAGCGCACCGTTTTTCTGCCAATTTAAACCTCCATAAAAAATCGACGAAACACATGTTTCGCCGAAAAAAATACTTGACAAATAAAGAAAAATCCGATATAATCACTCGGTATTGCCTCCTGATAAATGGAGACAATTAGACATTGTACAAACATAAGATAACACATGTCAAAAATCGTGTCAACCGGAAAAGATCAGAACCCTTGGAAATGGCGACAACGCGCCCGGGTGTGTCATAGATGAATGCATTATAGAATAATACTTAGGAGTGAGTGCCTGCATGGTAAAGGATGTCTATTACGGGAAAACATTGAGGAAGAGCTTTGCAAAGCTGGAGGAGATACAGGAGATGCCCAATCTTCTGGAAATCCAAAAGAGCTCATATCAATGGTTTCTCGAAACGGGTCTTCGGGAAGTGTTTAGAGATGTGTCGGCAATTTCTGACTATTCAGGGAATCTTGAGCTCACGTTCATAGATTATTCCATGGACGAAGAGCCCAAGTACACCATCGAAATGTGCCAGGCTAAAGATACCACCTACGCCGCATCATTGAAGGTCAGGGTCAGGCTGAGAAACAAGGAGACGGAGGAAATCAAGGAGCAGGAGATATTCATGGGCGATTTTCCGCTTATGACGCCCGGCGGCACATTTATAATAAACGGCGCGGAGCGCGTTATTGTATCTCAGATTATCCGATCCCCGGGCATGTATTTCGACAGGAAGACAGATAAGACATCACTTTCGATTTTCAGTGCCACAATAATACCTTACAGGGGCGCATGGCTGGAATATGAAACGGATATATCCAATCTGTTCCATGTGCGCATAGATAAAAACAGGAAGCTGCCTGTAACATGGCTTTTAAAGGTTATGAGTAACCAACAGGAGGATAAGCCCTATTCATGGATAACGGTCGCGGAAAATGCCGGAGGAGCCGTTACAAATGAGCAACTGAAGGAGATATTCGGCAATGACATAAGGATTCTCGAAACTCTTGAAAAGGATACCTGCAAAACAAGAGAAGATGCGCTTCTTGAAATATATAGGAGGTTGCGTCCGGGTGACCCGCCCACGATTGACAGTGCGGAGACTCTCCTTAACAATTTGTTTTTTGACCCACGCAGATACGATCTGTCAAATTTGGGAAGATATAAATTCAACAAGAAAATGGCCTTGGCAAAGAGAATCAACGGCCATCAGCTTGCAATGCCCGTAGCGGATCCCATGACAGGTGAGATAATAGCCGAGGCGGGCGAAATCCTCACAATGAAAAAAAGCGAGGAGTTGGAGGCCAGGGGTGTCAACGAGGTCTTTATTAAAACCCTTGACGGCCATGAAGTAAAGGTTTTTTCCAACGGCATGGTGGATATAAAAAACTTTGTAGATATAGACACAGAGGAGCTTGAGATAAAGGAAAAGGTCCGCTTTATAGTTCTCATGCGGCTTATGGAAAAATACCAGGGTGAGGAACTGAAAAACGCCATCAGAGAACATATTGACGATCTTATACCAAAGCATATTATTCCCGATGACATATTTGCCTCTGTAAACTATTTAAACTGCATGGCATATGGAATCGGCGAGCCGGACGATATAGATCACTTGGGAAACCGCCGTATGAGAAGTGTAGGCGAGCTGCTGCAAAACCAGTTCAGGGTCGGTTTTTCCAGGATGGAAAGAGTTATCAGAGAGCGTATGACCCTGCAGGACCTTGACATAGTCACACCCCAGTCCCTTATAAATATAAGACCTGTGACTGCGGCGATTAAGGAGTTTTTTGGCTCTTCGCCTCTCTCCCAGTTTATGGACCAGACAAATCCACTGGCTGAGCTGACTCACAAGCGCAGGATGTCTGCCCTGGGTCCCGGAGGCCTGTCAAGGGAGCGGGCAAACTTTGACGTGCGGGACGTACACTACAGCCATTATGGCCGAATGTGTCCCATAGAGACGCCTGAAGGACCGAATATAGGCCTGATATCATATCTGGCCAGCTACGCACGTGTTAATGAATATGGTTTTCTTGTGGCGCCCTATCGGCGTGTCGACAAGTCGAGTGCCCGGCCGACCGACGAGATAGTATACCTTACCGCCGATGAAGAGGACCAGTATATCATAGCGCAGGCAACCGAGGAGCTGGACGAAAACGGCTGCTTTGCGAACCAACGTATAACCTGCCGCCACAGAGATGTAATCATTGATGTGGACAGGGAAGAAGTGGATTTTATTGACGTCTCCCCGAGAATGATGGTCTCCATAGCCACGGCGATGATTCCCTTCTTGGAAAATGATGACGCTAACCGCGCTCTTATGGGTGCAAATATGCAGAGGCAGGCGGTTCCGCTTCTGCAAACAGAAGCACCCATTGTGGCCACAGGAATAGAATTTAAATGCGCCGTGGATTCCGGTGCGATAATCCTGGCTGAGGGGGACGGATATGTGAGGGCCGTTTCCGCCGATGAAATCAGCGTTGAATATGATGACGGGACATATAGAACCTACAGGCTGAAGAAATTCGCCAGAAGCAATCAGGGCACCTGCATAAACCAGCGGCCAACGGTATCCGTGGGTGATCGGGTGGACTCAAACACCGTACTTTGCGACGGGCCCTCCACCTGCGATGGTGAAATATCACTGGGGAAAAACATTCTGGTTGGTTTTATGACATGGGAGGGCTATAACTACGAGGACGCCATTTTGCTCAATGAGCGGCTTGCTCAGGATGATGTTTTTACATCCATACACATTGAGGAGTATGAAATTGAGGCCAGAGACACAAAGCTGGGACCGGAGGAAATAACAAGAGATATTCCCGGGGTGGGCGAGGATGCCCTGAAATACCTTGACAAGCGGGGTATCATAACCATCGGCGCAGAGGTCAGGGCAGGAGACATACTTGTCGGCAAGGTAACGCCGAAGGGCGAGACGGATCTGACGGCGGAGGAAAGACTCCTGCGGGCCATATTCGGAGAAAAAGCAAGGGAAGTCAGGGATACCTCAATGAGGGTTCCCCACGGTGAAAGTGGCATCGTGGTGGATGTAAAGGTATTTACGAGGGAAAACGGAGATGAGCTCAGTCCGGGTGTTAACATGGCTGTCCGGTGCTATGTGGCTCAGAAAAGGAAAATATCCGTCGGTGATAAAATGGCAGGCCGGCATGGCAACAAGGGTGTTGTTTCCAGAATACTGCCAAGGGAGGATATGCCTTATCTTCCGGACGGGACTCCCCTTGATATAGTGCTCAATCCTCTGGGTGTACCGTCAAGAATGAATATAGGCCAGGTTCTTGAGGTGCATCTGGGATACGCGGCCAAGGCTCTTGGCTGGAAGGTTGCAAGTCCCATATTCTGTGGAGCAAAGGAACACGAAATAACGGAGGTCCTCAAGCTGGCCGGACTCAGGGAAGATGGCAAGAGCATACTGTATGACGGGCGAACCGGCGAGCCCTTTGACAATCCGGTGACGGTGGGCTATGTGTACTTCCTGAAGCTTCATCACCTTGTAGACGACAAGATTCACGCCCGATCAACGGGACCCTATTCTCTGGTCACGCAGCAGCCCCTGGGCGGCAAGGCCCAGTTTGGCGGTCAGCGTTTCGGCGAGATGGAGGTATGGGCCCTGGAGGCATATGGCGCGGCGTACACTCTCCAGGAAATATTGACGGTTAAGTCCGACGATGTTACGGGCCGTGTGAGGACATATGAGGCCATTGTCAAGGGACATAATATTCCCCAACCCGGCATACCCGAATCCTTTAAAGTTCTGGTAAAGGAACTCCAGTCTCTTTGCCTTGATGTCCGGGTCCTGGATAAACACGGCAATGAAATAGAGTTGAAGAGCGAGGAAGATGATTACCATGCAAGTATCAGGGAGGATGTATACAAAGCTGACGACAGCGAGCTTGAAACAGGCGGATATTTGATAGAAAATGTGTTTGATGAATCCAGCAATTTATTGGAAAACGAAGAAACGGCGGAGGACGAGGAACCGATAGAGGACGAGGAGTTGCCGGACGAGGATGAGCTTGCAGAAGTTGAGCAGGAGGAATTCTTGGATGATGACCTGGTTGAAGGAGAAGAATTTGGGGACGACCACCAGTATCCCATTTATGACGAAGAGGAGGACGAATAACTATGAGTTATACACAGTTTGATGCGATAAAGATAGGAATTGCGTCCCCTGAAATGATACGCAAATGGTCATACGGGGAAGTTAAAAAGCCTGAGACCATAAACTACAGGACATTAAAGCCCGAGCGTGACGGGCTCTTCTGCGAAAAGATATTCGGTCCCACAAAGGACTGGGAATGCCACTGCGGAAAATACAAAAAAATAAGATATAAAGGCAAGGTATGTGACCGATGCGGCGTGGAGGTCACAAAGCAAAAGGTGCGCCGTGAGCGTATGGGCCACATAGAGCTGGCCGCACCTGTTTCTCATATCTGGTATTTCAAGGGTATTCCCTCCAGAATGGGACTTATACTTGATATATCGCCAAGAATTCTGGAAAGGCTTCTTTATTTTGCCGTATATATAGTCATTGATCCCGGCGATACACCCCTCACAAAGAATCAGATTCTCACGGAAAAAGAATACCGGGATATGAAGGAAAAATATGAGGATGATTTCAAGGCGGGCATGGGTGCCGAAGCGGTCAAGGAGCTTCTTATGCAAATAGACTGCGACAAGCTGTCCGCTGAGCTGAAGGCTGAGCTGAAGGAAGCCACGGGCCAGAAGAAGGCAAAGCTCATAAAAAGGCTTGAGGTTGTGGAGGCCTTCAGACGGTCAGGCAACAAACCCTCGTGGATGATAATTGATGTATTGCCGGTAATTCCACCGGAGCTCAGGCCGATGGTCCAGCTGGACGGCGGGCGTTTTGCCACATCCGATCTCAATGACCTCTACAGGCGCGTAATTAACCGAAACAACAGGCTTAAAAGGCTTATATCCCTTAACGCACCGGATATAATCATCAGAAACGAAAAACGTATGCTCCAGGAAGCCGTTGACGCCCTTATAGATAACGGGCGCAGGGGCAGAGCCGTAACCGGTGTTAACAACAGGGTACTCAAGTCCCTTTCAGATATGCTTAAGGGTAAGCAGGGCCGGTTCCGCCAGAACCTGCTTGGAAAGCGGGTTGACTATTCAGGACGTTCGGTTATCGTTGTAGGTCCTGAGCTGAAGCTCTACCAGTGTGGACTGCCCAAGGAAATGGCCATCGAGCTTTTCAGGCCTTTTGTAATGAAAAAGCTGGTTGAGGACAATATAGCAAACAATATAAAAAGCGCTAAAAAAATGGTTGACAAGGGACTTACGGAGGTCTGGGACGCGCTGGATGTCATTATCAAGGAGCATCCGGTTCTTCTCAACCGTGCTCCAACTCTTCACAGGCTTGGTATACAGGCTTTTGAGCCGGTACTGGTTGAAGGACGTGCTCTCAAGCTGCATCCGTTGGTTTGTCAGGCATATAATGCTGACTTTGACGGCGACCAGATGGCCGTGCACGTGCCCCTTTCGGCCGAAGCCCAGGCAGAGGCCAGAATACTGATGCTTTCTGCAAATAATCTGCTCAGACCCCAGGACGGCAAGCCGGTTACCGTGCCTCACCAGGATATGATTCTGGGAGCATATTATCTGACCTATGTGAAGAAAGACGAGCGTGGTGCCGGCAATGCCTACTCCTCGCCACATGAAGCGCTCATGGCTTATAACGAGGGCTATATAGGTCTTCACGCTCCCATAAAAGTAAGGGTATTCAAGGAAATCAACGGCGAGATGCGCCACAAGCTTGTGGATACCACCGCGGGACGTATAATTTTCAATGAGCATATCCCTCAGGATCTGGGATTTGTGGACAGGAGCGATCCCGAAACTTCGTTCGATTATGAAATAAACTTTATAACAACCAAGAAGCATCTGGATGAGATTGTAAAAAGATGCATCGCTAAACACGGCTTTACAAGAAGCACCGAGGTTCTGGATAAAATTAAATCTCTTGGTTTCTACTATTCCACTAAAGGCGCCATAACCATATCTATATCGGATATGACAATACCTGAATCAAAGAAGACCATTATAAGTGAAACGGAGCAAAAAGTTCTCAATATAGAGCGCCAGTATAAAAGAGGCTTTATAACAGACGAAGAGAGAAAACGTCTGGTTATCGATGAGTGGGAGAGAGCCACAAAGGATGTGACCGATGCCCTTCAGGATGCACTGGATGAATTCAATCCCATCTATATGATGTCCAATTCAGGGGCCAGAGGCAGTATGAGCCAGACCAGACAGCTGGCCGGTATGCGCGGGCTTATGCTCAGCACCGCGGGTAAAAAGATTGAGATTCCGATAAAATCAAACTTCCGTGAAGGACTTTCTGTTCTTGAATACTTTATATCCTCCAGAGGTGCCAGAAAGGGACTTGCGGATACGGCGCTTCGTACGGCCGACTCAGGATATCTGACCAGGCGTCTGGTGGATGTCGCTCAGGACGTAATTATCAGAGAAGCCGACTGCGGCGTAAAGAAAGGTGTCACCGCTCAGGCGTTGTATGAAAACGACCAGGAGATTAAAAGCTTCGGCGAGGCTATTCACGGCAGATTCCCGGTTGAGGATATAGTCCATCCTGAGACCGGCGAGGTGATTTTTTCAAATGACCATATGCTGATTTCCGATGATGCGGAAAAGCTGGAAGCTGCCGGGGTAAAAAGCGTTAAGATCAGAACGGTTCTGGACTGTGAGGCAGAGAGAGGAGTCTGCGCCAAATGCTATGGCATCAATCTTGCGACAGGAGAGCCTGTCAGCGAGGGAGAAGCCGTTGGCGTTATTGCGGCCCAGTCCATAGGTGAACCGGGTACTCAGCTAACCATGAGAACCTTCCACACCGGCGGTGTGGCGGGCGAGGATATAACGCAGGGGCTTCCGAGAGTTGAGGAGCTCTTTGAAGCAAGAAAGCCAAAGAAGATGGCCCAGTTGGCCGAAATATCCGGTAAAGTGGTATTTGAGGAGAGCAAGAGAAGCGCCATGGTTACCCTGACCATAATAAACGAGGAGACCGGCGAGGTAAAATCCTCCCAGATACCGTACAGTGCGGGAATTAAGGTTTTTGAAGGAAGCTATGTACAAAAAGGAGATGAATTGACTGAAGGCACCCTGAACCCCCACGATGTGCTCAGACTCAGAGGTGTTGAGGCCGCCCAGGCGTACCTGATTCGTGAGGTGCAAAAGGTATATCACCAACAGGGTGTTGATATTAACGACAAGCATATAGAGGTAATAGTGCGCCAGATGATGCGGAAGGTGAGAATCGAGGACCCAGGCTCCACCGATCTGCTCAGCGGCTCCGTAGTGGACTATAACAAGGTAAAAGAGGCCAACAAAAAGATTGAAGGGCGCATTGCGGCCGGCGAGACCGACCTGTCTTACGCGGTTTATACGAAGCTTCTCATGGGTATTACCAAGTCCTCTCTTGCCACCGAATCATTCCTTTCTGCAGCCTCGTTCCAGGAAACAACCAAGGTTCTGACTGAGGCGGCGATTAAGGGTAAAGTAGACCATCTGATAGGACTCAAGGAGAATGTAATAATCGGAAAGCTGATACCAGCAGGAACCGGGCTGGATGTGTACCGGGTCTACGAAGAGACAGAAGTACCCGAGGAGCCCTATCAGGAACAGGGTGAAGTACTTTATATGGCAGAGTGATATATAACCATATATAATCAAATAATCTAAAAAAAGCTGCTCCGTCATGTAAAAGCGCGGCGGTCATAATCCAAATATAGCCTTATTCAGTGCGGAACGGAGCAGCTTTGTTCATTTAAGCAAGTAACAATAAACCCGGAGCATAAAACTGTGCAAAACGCTTAAAATACTTTCCTGACAACCATTTTTGGTTGACTAATTATAAAGGGTTTGTTATATTTATCATCGCGTGGACACAGGAAGGGCTTTTTATAATGGTTACAGGGGGTTGTGAGATGCCGGAAAGACTCAGGACTTCTGAAAAACTGGTTGGAATAAATCAGGCAAAAAAAGCTGTTTTAAATGACAAGACCCGGACGGTGTTCATAGCAGAGGATTGCGAGGCCAGAGTGGTAGCTCCGCTGCTTGACATATGCCAAAACAAAGCTGTTGAGATAGTAAATGTAAAGACTATGAAGCAGCTGGGCGAGCTGTGCGGTATACAGGTAGGTGCGGCGGCTGCGGCATTACTGGCATAGGCCTGAGCCGGCCTTGCAGATTATTATGCTTTATAAGCGAAATGGCCGGAGGCGATTTCGTTTATAATAGATACCAATTATGGAAGGAGGGAGC
Source organism: Clostridiales bacterium (assembly GCA_012520295.1). Lineage (GTDB taxonomy): Bacteria > Bacillota > Clostridia > Oscillospirales > Oscillospiraceae > JAAYOP01. Next base: position 11,021 of record JAAYOP010000025.1, read on the forward strand.
AAATGCCAACATTTAATCAACTGGTCAGAAAAGGGCGGAAAAAGGTAAAATACAGATCCGCGTCACCTGCACTGCAGAAATCCTACAATTCCCTAAAAAACCGGGAAGTGAATGTAAATTCACCGCAAAAGCGCGGCGTTTGTACTGTTGTAAAGACAGCCACGCCTAAAAAGCCTAATTCGGCTCTGCGTAAGGTTGCCCGTGTTCGCCTTTCAAACGGCTACGAGGTTACTGCCTATATTCCCGGTATCGGACACAACTTGCAGGAGCACTCGATAGTTATGATCAGAGGCGGCCGTGTTAAGGATTTGCCTGGTGTCAGATATCATATAATCCGCGGTGTGCTTGACACTCAGGGAGTTGCCAATCGCATGCAGGCAAGGTCAAAGTACGGCGCCAAAAAGTCACAATAATTTATTAACCGAATAATCGTCAGAAAGAGCTTTTATCAGGCTCTTGGCCCTGATTTATATATACATCATATATACCTCAGGGCATGAACGGAGCGGCGGGGAAGTTCCGCCGAATTCGAGTACCTATGAAATCATGATATGAAGGAGGGAAGCAAAATGCCCAGAAGAGGTAATGTTCCCAAAAGGGAGGTATTGCCCGACCCGTTATACAATTCGATTTTGGTCACCAAGCTGATTAACAATATCATGCTTGACGGCAAGAAGGGTATAGCCCAAAAGATTGTATATGACGCATTCAGCATAATAGGTGAAAAGACGGGCAAACCACCTTTAGATGTCTTCATGCAGGCGTTGGAAAACATAATGCCAACGCTGGAAGTAAAGGCTCGCCGTGTGGGAGGTGCCACATATCAGGTACCTATTGAGGTAAGGCCGGAGCGCCGTCAGACGTTAGGACTGCGGTGGCTGACCAGCTACTCAAGGGCGCGCGGCGAAAAAACGATGAAGGAAAGACTGGCGGCAGAGATAATGGATGCAAGCAACAACGTGGGGAATTCAGTTAAAAAGCGTGAGGATATGCATAAGATGGCTGAATCCAACAGAGCGTTTGCACATTATCGCTGGTAACGCAAATTTATTAGGAGTAGCAAAATGCCAAGGCAATATTCTCTTGAAAAAACCAGAAATATAGGAATTATGGCCCATATCGACGCTGGAAAGACCACCACTACCGAGCGTATCCTGTTTTATACGGGACGCACTTATAAGCTGGGAGAGGTTCATGAAGGCGCTGCGACAATGGACTGGATGGAGCAGGAGCAGGAACGCGGTATAACGATAACATCCGCCGCGACTACCTGTCACTGGAAAGAGCATCGTATAAATATCATCGACACACCCGGACATGTGGATTTTACCGTGGAGGTTGAACGTTCCCTAAGGGTTCTTGATGGCTCTGTAACGGTTATGTGCGCAAAGGGTGGGGTTGAGCCGCAGTCGGAGACAGTTTGGCGCCAGGCAGATAATTACCACGTTCCCAGAATGATCTATGTTAATAAAATGGATATCGTGGGAGCGAACTTTTTAAACGTTGTAAAGATGGTCCATGAGAGATTGAAGGCAAATGCGGTGCCCATACAGCTGCCCATCGGTTCAGAGGATAATTTCAAGGGTATTATTGACTTGGTGGAGATGCATGCCATAATCTACTATGATGAGCTGGGCAAGGATCTGCGCGTTGAGGAAATACCTGAGGAGCTTCGTCCTCTGGCCGAGGAATACCGTCAGAAACTCATCGAAAACGTCTCCGATTTTGATGATGAGATAATGGAGAAGTATCTGGAAGGGGAGGAAATACCTGTTGAGCAGCTTAAAGCAGCCATCAGGAAGGCGACGGTGGCCGTTAAATTCGTGCCTGTTCTTTGCGGGACATCCTACAGGAACAAGGGCATACAAAAGCTGTTGGATGCCATTGTGGACTATCTCCCTTCCCCTGTCGATGTTCCGCCCATAAAGGGTACAAACCCCAAAACGGGAAAGGAAGAGGAAAGGCATTCTGATGATAAGGAGCCCTTTTCCGGCCTGGCTTTTAAAATTATGACGGATCCCTTTGTGGGCAGGCTGACTTTCTTCAGGGTTTACTCCGGCACCATGAAAACCGGTGAGACCGTTTTAAACACGGTTAAGGACCAGAAAGAAAGACTGGGACGCATACTTCTGATGCACGCAAATCACCGTGAGGACGTGGAGGAGGTTTACTCAGGCGACATAGTGGCTGTGGTTGGACTGAAAAACACAACAACAGGCGATACACTGTGCTCAGCCAAGCATCCGATAATACTGGAATCCATGGCGTTTCCGGAGCCTGTAATTCGCGTGGCCATTGAGCCAAAAACCAAAGCAGGTCAGGAAAAAATGGCTGTTGCTCTTGCAAAGCTCACGGAAGAAGACCCTACCTTTAAGGCTTATACCGATGAAGAAACAGGACAGACGATCATAGCCGGAATGGGTGAGCTTCACCTGGAGATAATAGTGGACAGGCTTCTACGTGAGTTCAAGGTTGAGGCAAATGTGGGCAAGCCGCAGGTTTCCTATAAGGAGACCATCACAAAGCCCGCAAATGCGGACACAAGATATGTTCGTCAGTCCGGCGGAAAAGGTCAGTACGGTCATGTCAAGATAACTGTCGAGCCGAATGAGTCCGGCAAGGGATATGAGTTTATTGACAAGATTACCGGTGGAGCCATACCCAAGGAATATATTCCTGCGGTAGACCAGGGTATTCAGGGCGCAATGCAAGCGGGAATCCTGTCGGGCTACAATGTAGTGGACGTAAAGGTAACGCTGTATGACGGCTCATATCATGAAGTAGATTCCTCCGAGCTGGCATTTAAGATTGCAGGTTCAATGGCGTTTAAGGAGGCCTGTCAAAAGGCCGGACCGGTACTTCTGGAGCCTATAATGAAGGTGTTGGTCACCGTGCCCGAGGAATACATGGGCGATGTTATGGGAGATCTGAACTCCAGAAGAGGGCAGATTCTTGGGATGGAAACCAGGGCGGGAGCAGCTGTAATAAACTCCCATGTGCCCCTGTCTGAGATGTTCGGATACGCCACAGATCTGAGATCGAAAACCCAGGGAAGAGGACAGTACAGCATGGAGCCCAGTCATTATGTGGAAATACCAAAAAACATTCAGGAAAAGATGCTTAACCTCAACGGAATGTAGGCACATAACTGCAAACTAATTTGCAGTTGCAAAAATCTTCAAATTGCTGTAAAATATCCGCATTAATAAATAAAAGAATAATAAAACTTCTTAATGAGGAGGATAAATTAAAATGGCCAAACAAAAGTTTGAAAGAACAAAACCCCATATTAACATCGGAACGATCGGCCACATCGACCATGGAAAGACCACAACCACCGCAGCAATCACAAAGGTACTTTCACTGCAGAGTCCTGATAGCGCTACCTTCTTGGATTATGAGCAGATAGACAAGGCACCTGAAGAAAAAGAAAGAGGAATCACGATTAACACGTCTCACGTGGAGTATGAGACGGAAAACCGTCACTATGCCCACGTTGACTGTCCGGGTCACGCCGACTATATAAAGAACATGATTACCGGCGCAGCTCAGATGGACGGTGCTATTCTTGTTATTGCCGCATCCGACGGCCCTATGGCTCAGACCAGAGAGCACATACTGCTTGCCCGTCAGGTTGGCGTTCCCTATATTGTTGTCTATCTCAACAAGGTAGACCAGGTTGACGATGAAGAGCTCCTTGAGCTTGTCGAGATGGAAGTCCGTGAGCTGCTCTCCACCTATGATTTCCCGGGTGACGATATTCCCGTCATCAGGGGCAGCTCTCTGAAGGCTCTGGAAAGCACATCCACAGACCCCAATGCTCCGGAGTACAAGCCTATATTGGACCTTATGGCAGCTGTGGACGAATATATCAAGACTCCTGAGCGCGCTTCGGATCAGCCTTTCCTGATGCCTGTTGAAGACGTGTTCACTATCACAGGCCGTGGTACTGTTGTTACAGGCCGTGTCGAGCGCGGTAAAGTAAAGGTGGGCGACGAGGTTGAAATCGTCGGTATCAGGCCAATCAAGAAGACAGTTGTAACTGGAACGGAAATGTTCCATAAGACTCTTGATTACGCCGAGGCTGGCGACAATGTGGGCTGCCTCCTTCGCGGTATTGCGAAAAACGAAGTAGAGCGCGGCCAGGTTCTTGCACAGCCCGGCACCATCAAACCCCTTACAAAGTTCAGAGGACAGGTTTACGTTCTTAAGCATGAGGAAGGCGGACGTCATACACCCTTCTTCAACAACTACAGACCTCAGTTCTATTTCCGCACAACCGACGTAACGGGTGTTATCACACTCCCGGAAGGCGTTGAGATGTGCATGCCTGGTGACAACGTTGAAATGGATGTTGAGCTTATCACACCCATAGCCATCGAAAACGGACTGCGCTTTGCTATCCGTGAAGGCGGAAGGACTGTCGGTTCCGGCGTTGTCATTTCCTGCGAGTAAAATATAATACCATTGAGTATGAAGGCAGGCGAAAATCCCAAAAGGGTTTCGCCTGCTTTCCTTGTGGTGCGCCCGGTGGGCGCGCGTTCCAGAGGGTAAAAGTCCCGAACCTGCCCGGATAGCAGGAAGGGTATACACAGGAAGGAGATTTTTACACGTAAAAATGCCTCCCACAGGCCGGATACTACATTATTCCTGACCGGCTCGAGTCCCAGAACTCGTGGGGTTGAACTGCCGTGTACCGACTTTACTCACGGTGGCGTGACAGGTGAGTCACTCAACTGATGGGTGACCACCTGCTCGATTATCCATTATATTAAAATGGTGTTAAAACTTTTCTTTTTTATCAATTTGTATAGTGTACAATGATATGGTCTAAAAAAAGAAGAAGCTGACCCCTAACTGTGGTAAAATGGTAAGTGCTAACAAACCAATCACAGAAAGGGATAGCTTCTATGAAAAGAATAGCACAAAAA
>JAAYOP010000026.1 GCA_012520295.1 Clostridiales bacterium
GAACAATCGGCATTTATTAAGTACTTTCTTTTAGTTACGATTTATAGTAATATGTAGATAATACGGCGTGGATTGAAATATACAAATTTCCCTATCAAGGAGATATAAGCATGAAATACCCCAGTCTTTTGTATACCGACGGGCCTTCAGGCCGACAAATTAATCCGGATGTTTTTGAGGACCTTAAGCTGGACCTTCTCCTGAGTTCCAATGCCATCGAAGCGATGAGAACTCTTTGCAGACCTGAGGATATCCCGGTTCGCCAGGAGCTCTTTAAAGCCCTTGAAAACGCTGAAACCCTTGACAGGCTCAAAATACTTTCCCGTGGCGCCTCTCAAATCCGCCGTCTTTACGAAGCCTACAGAGCTGTCCGATGCGATAACGAAAGACACTATGTGTATTTTAATCTTGTAAACGCCGTTATATTTTTCTATGAAAACGCGGCCAATATAAACGGCACTGGTTTTTTGTTGGGAAGACTCAGAGCTTTTTTTGAAAAACAGATCTCCTCTCCTTTTTTCAAAAAGCTTCGGAACGAGGCAGAGGAACTGGCTCCCCGTTCCGAAAAAATCCGTGTGAACATCTTCAGGATGGTGGGCGAACAGCTATACATACGTCCTGAGGAAAGCACAACCATTGTTTCCCGCCTGCTCAAATGCGCTTCCGACCTGGGGCTAAAAAATAAGCCCGTGGAGAACAGGGATGTTTCCATCCGCCTAAATCCAAGAATTATCAACGCATTGGCCGGCCTGCACGCGGAGGAATTTTCGGCTTTTAAAAACTTTTATGACGAATATGGCGGTTTTTTCAGTGATGGGATATTAACATACCTGCCGGAGCTCAATTTCTGTTTGGAGATGAGCGCGATATTCAAAAGTGTCAGGGAAGCAGGTATTCCCATTTGCTGGCCGATGGAGTCAAAGGAAAAGAAGATAGATATCAAGGAGCTCCGCGACCTTTCCCTTCTCGCCAAAAACGTTACAAACATAGTTCCAAACGATATCCTTTTCAATGAAGAGGAGCCCTTTTTCTTCCTTACCGGAGCAAACGGAGGTGGTAAAACCACCTACCTTCGCTCAGTGGGCATAGCGGTAATATTGTTTTTAAGCGGCTGTCCCATACCCTGTGAGGGCGCTGAAATCTATCCCCTTGACAATGTTTTTACCCATTTCCCGAGAGATGAAAGATTTGAGGGAGAGGGCCGGTTTGCCGATGAGGAAAAGCGGGTAAATGATATCCTCGCCGTCCATGGCGGCAACAGCCTTGTGCTTCTCAACGAAACCTACTCCACCACCAGTGAGGATCTGGCCGTAAAGCTTACGATTGAATTGGCAAAAACCATTTATAAAAGCGGCAGCCTGGGTATCTATATAACCCATCAGCACGGAATCGGAGATACAGATATACCGTTTCTGAGCGTTATAATAGACCAGAGCATGGAAAACAGGCGAACATATAAGATAGCCAGAATGCGCGGCGCCTCCGGCTCCTTTGCAAGAGATATCCTCAAAAAATACTCTTTGACTAAGGAAGCTCTGGCGAAAAGATTTTTGCCGAAGGAGGTCTCCGACATATGAAATTCAGTCTCCTTTATAAAAACTATACAGAACAAACAGATAACCTGGAGGATCCTCTCATCGAGGAAATGAGCAATGCTCTCTACGACCTTTCCGTTGACAAGGCCGTCAAAATCTTTTGCCCCAACAAGGAGGGCTTTGTCTATTTTATGGATGTTTTAAAAAGACCGCTCAAATCTGTCGGGGATATTAAATACCGGCAGGATATCCTGATGGATTTTATCGCCATGCCCAAGCTCCTGGAGGACCTTAAGCTCATCTTCAAGAGCTACGATTCCCTCCAGTCGGACTGGCATGAGATGCGCTCGTCCATCTATACCTACGGAGTTCCCAATACAGTGCGCGGTATATTGGACAGTACCTACGAATCTCTGAAGGTCACGGCGAGCTTTGCCCGAAACACGGTCTCATATTTTCGCTCAATCCACGACACTATTGAAAAATATGATGTCAAATCTGAAGGTCTCAAGGGTATAAAGAGCTTCTGTGCGGAAATGACGGAAAACGAATCCCTTGATGAGATATCCCGGATATCCTCCTATTTCGTCCGGGACAGCATAGATGCCTATGAATTTAAAGTCAGGACGGAAACAGACGATATCCTGACCATACGCTCGGCCAGCCTGTCGGAAGTGACTGAACTGGCGGACCGTTCACTGGGAAATTCGCTGAAAAAGCTCATCGGCAGTTTTGGCAAAAGCCGCTCCGCCGATGACACACCCGAGACCGACATGGGCGAGTTTCATCTTGAGGAAGCCAGGAGTATTTTAAGTGAGGCAATCTATGAGCTGTATACGGTGCTCAGCAGCATAACTGGAAATATATATGAGTTTTTCCGCGGGGTCTCCGGCGAACTGTCTTTCTATGACGGTGCTTTAAATTACTGCCGGCTCCTGTCCTCCGCTGGCATGCCCATGAGTATGCCCCTTATGTCCGATATGGACGAGGACATTTTTCGGGCAAACGATATTTACGACATTCACCTGATAATAGAGGGGCTGGACAGGGAGAGCATAGTAACAAACGATATCCGTATTGAGAAGGACACGGACGGAGTTCTTTTCAGGGGCCCGAACACCTCGGGCAAGACCTCCCTGCTGAGGGCTATCGGTACCGCCCAGATATTTGCCCAGGCGGGACTTCCGGTAACTGCCGCGGCCGCGAACATAAGCATTCGAAACGCGGTATATACCCAGTTTTCATCGGCTGAAAAGGAATTTAATGTGGGAGATGTGGCCGGTCGTTTTGAGGGGGAGGTTCAGGAGATAGCCCGAATTCTCGATAACCTGGTCCCCTATTCCCTGATTTTGTTAAATGAAACATTCCAGACCACAGCCTATGCGGAGGGTGCTGAGGGCATACAGCACATACTTGAGGTGCTGCCCAGGGCAAAAACCAAATTTGCCTTCGTCACGCGGCTGGTTCAGCTTTTTGACCAGCTCAACCCCCGCAGTGTTAAAATGATGGAATTTAAAGAAGAGGAACAGGATGCCTACAGAGTTTTTGAAATAAAGCAGGCCCCTGTCGGAAATTAACACTTTTGATCGAACCCACATATGATGGCATGAGATATAATCCCTCCGCGGGACGACAAGCCCCGGGCAGGATACTCCATTACTATTTGGGTGAAAAATATGTTAAAAGGTCTTGCAAAGAAAAATTCTGCGGCAGCTTCCATATCACGGGGACTCAGGGAGCTCCAAAAGAAACAGCGGCGGGGGGTTTCCAGAGCCCGCAAACGCCTGAATAAGAAAATGAGCGGGATGAAACTGGTTGGAAGACGAACAGGCCGCCTGATAAAAAAATAATAATTAAAAACTGCCGGATCAGACTGTCCGGCAGTTTTTTTGTGCGGCTCCGGCATCAGGCAGCCCGGGAGCTCTAATCCTTCATTTTGATAAGAAGCTCTCCGGCCTTTACCGATTGGCCCTGTGTTACAAGCACCTTGTCAATAAGTCCGTCCATATGTGCCACAACGCTTGTCTCCATCTTCATTGCTTCTATTATAAGTAAAACCTGATTCTTTTTGACCTCCTCCCCGGCTCTGACCAGTATCTTGCTCACCGCTCCGGGCATGCTTGCTCCGATTTGGGTTTTGTCCCCGGCATCGGCCATGACCGTCCTGCCTTCAGAGGCTTTAACGCTTTTATTTCTCACTGCCACCTCACGCCGGGCCCCGTTTAGCTCAAATATCACATTCTGGGTGCCGTCCTCGTTTATCTCGCCCTGGGCCACATACTTTATTATCAGCGTTTTTCCTTCCTCTATGGACAGCTCCGTTGTCTCTCCGGGCTCCATTCCCATGAAGAAAACATGGGTTTCCATCCGGCTGATATCCCCGTATTCCTCTCTGTGCCTGAAAAAGTCCTCCAGCACCTTTGGATACAGGCACCAGCTGAGCATATCTCTCTTTGTAGGCTCGGCAGTGTATTTTTCAATATGGCTTTTTACAACATCAAAATCTATTGGCTCCAGCAGCTCTCCCGGCCTGCAGGTAACAGGCTTTTCACCCTTGAGCACAACCCTTTGTATATCCTCCGGAAAGCCTCCCACAGGCTGTCCCATCATGCCCTTGAAATAGGAAACGACTGAATCGGGAAACGTCAGCATTTCGCCCCGCCGTACAATGTTTTCCGGCGTCAGTTCGTTTTGAACCATAAATATGGCCAGGTCCCCCACCATTTTCGACGAGGGCGTAACCTTGACTATATCCCCCAGCATGTCATTTACGGTTTTATACATTTTCTTGACGTCCTCAAATCTGTCACCCAGGCCGATGCTCTCCACCTGGGGTCTGAGGTTTGTGTACTGTCCACCGGGTATCTCATGGGTATATATGTCCACAGCAGGAGTATTTTGCCCACCGTCGAAATCCGAGTAATACCTGCGCACGTCGCTCCAGTAGTCAGACAGCTTCTCAAGCCCGTCCAGGTCAAGCCCAGTATCCCTTTCCTGCCCCTGAAGTGCCGCCACAACGGAGTTCATGGAGGGTTGGCTTGTGGCCGAGGACATGCCGGCAATGGCCGTATCCACAATATCAACTCCCGCTTCGGCGGCAAAGAGTAGGGTGGCAACCTGATTTCCGCTGGTATCATGGGTGTGCAGACGGATGGGTATCCCGATTTCATCTTTCAGAGCCGATATGAGCCTTCTGGCCCCATAGGGCTTGAGAAGACCTGCCATGTCTTTTATACACAGGATATGAGCTCCGCGCTTCTCCAGTTCCTTTGCCATGTTTACATAATATCCCAGACTGTATTTATCCCGCCTGGGGTCCGTTATATCGCCCGTATAGCAGATTGCGCATTCGGCAACCTTCCCAACCTTCAAAACCTCATCCAGAGCAACCTCCATGCCGGGCATCCAGTTGAGGGAATCGAAGATTCTGAATATGTCTATACCGCTGGTGGCGGACTCCCTGATAAACTCCCTTATCAGGTTATCGGGATAATTTGTATATCCCACTACATTTGCTCCCCTGCAAAGCATCTGAAACGGGATATTGGGAATGAGCCTGCGCAGCTCGTCAAGCCGTTCCCAGGGCGATTCGTGCAGATATCTATATGATACGTCGAAGGTTGCCCCGCCCCACATCTCCAGGGCAAAGGCATCCGACAGAATATGAGCCGTCTGCCTGGCCACCCTCACCATATCCCCGGTGCGAACCCTTGTGGCCAGCAGGGACTGGTGGGCGTCCCTGAGGGTTGTATCCCCTATCAGCAGCTTTTTCTGCTCCAGGGCGTATTTAACAAGAGCCTCAGGACCTTTTTCATCAAGCAGTTGTTTCAGACCTGGCCCTGGCTCTGTGGCCGGAGTTTCCGGCAACCTGGGCTTATCATAGCTCTTTTTTTCACCCTTTTTCTCGTTTACGATTATATTCCCGATATACTTGAGCACCTTTGTAGCCCTGTCCTTCGGGTCCTCAAACTCAAAAAGCTCGGGAGTCTCGTCAATAAACTTCGTGTAGCAGTTTCCCGCCCTGAAAACAGGATGCTCCAGGATTTTGCATAAAAAGGCGGCGTTTGTCTTGACTCCACGGATATGTATCTCCGTGATTGCCCGTATCGCCTTGCGTATGGCTCCCTCGAAAGTCCGGTCATGGGTTGTTATCTTCACCAGCAGGCTGTCATAATAGGGGGATATCTCCGCTCCCGTAAACGCATTCCCCGCGTCCAACCGGACCCCGAACCCTCCGCAGCTCCTGTAATAGGTTATCCTGCCCGTATCGGGCGCAAAGTTTTCACGGGGGTTTTCTGTCGTTACACGGCACTGGATTGCGTAACCATGCATTTGTACCGCCTCCTGAGACGGTATGCCAATCTCGGGCGAGGACAGCTTAACCCCCCCTGCTATATATATCTGGGACTGAACCAAATCTATTCCCGTAACCATCTCCGTTACCGTATGCTCTACCTGTATACGGGGGTTCATTTCAATAAAATAATAGTCTCCATTGCCATCCACAAGAAACTCCACTGTGCCCGCGTTTACATATCCCACGGCCTTGGCTATTTTCACCGCGTCATCATACAGTTTTTGCCTTGTCTCCTCCGGTATTGTAAAGGCGGGCGCAAATTCCACTACCTTTTGATACCGTCTCTGTACGGAGCAGTTTCGCTCATACAGATGCACCACATTTCCGTATTCATCAGCAAGTATCTGTACCTCTATGTGGCGGGGATTGGACAGGTATTTTTCCATGAAAACCTCACCACTGCCGAAAGCTTTTTTTGCCTCCTCCGCTGCGCTCATATAGGCCTGCCTCAGCTCCTCCGGCGCAGATGCCATGCGCATGCCGCGGCCGCCTCCCCCGGCGGCGGCCTTCAGAAGCACGGGATAACCATATTCCTCCGCCCGCTCCAGGGCCTCCTCTAGGCTTTTCAGCGGCTGGGAGCTTCCCGGGATTACGGGAACTCCGCAAGCCACCGCCGTAGCCTTGGCGTTCAGCTTGTTACCTATCTTCTCCAGCACTTCAGAGGGCGGCCCGATAAATATTATCCCGTTTTCCTCGCAGGCCCGGGCAAGCTCCGCGTTTTCAGACAAAAATCCGTAGCCGGGATGTATTGCATCTGCGCCCTTGCGCTTTGCAAGAGCCACAATATAGTGAATATCAAGATAGGCTCCCAGGGGACTTTTGTTCTCGTCCAAAATATATGCTTCGTCCGCCTTCGTCCTGAAAAGATTGCAAATATCCTCTTTTGAGTAGACGCCCACCGTACGAATACCGATGTCATGGCATGCCCTGAATATCCTTATGGCTATTTCGCCCCGGTTTGCCACCAGAACCTTTTTTATTTCTCTTTTCGGCATATTTACCTCCTGTTGACCCTAGCCTTAAGCCGGACATTCTTTGAGTTTTGTAATTGGTGAATATTTTACAGCAACTTCTTTCACAACCTGCCGCTTTACATCTTGTTTGTCCGAGGTCTAAATATAAATTTGCAATATTGTATTATAAATATTTCAATTTTGCAAGTTTTTAAATTCCGGCAGTTCTCCTTTTATCTGCGGTTGTCAAACATATGGTCCATTTTTTTAGGAAGTCTGTCAATGGTAAGTAGTAGTAGCGCTGTGGGAAGCGTTGAAAAGTCTAACGCACCTTTTCAATGCTTTCCATAGCTGTTGGACA
>JAAYOP010000027.1 GCA_012520295.1 Clostridiales bacterium
CTCAACCTGCATACGTCTCCTTGTCTTGATGTTGTTCAGCAAACTCATCTTAACAAGTTTCGCATGCAGGGGGAATAGTTTTTTGCTATTCTCCCTTATTTTTTGCCAATAAAAATTATACACTAAGGAGATATAAGCATATCCTATTTTTTTGACAGGAAAATAATGCCATGATATTATGTCCATATAACAGCATAGCAGGTAATAATGTTATATTGCGTATTCCTTGGAGAAGATGGTGATTATGAAAAAAAGACTCTCAATATTAATTCTGATTATAGTATTGGTTATTCTTCCAGGCTGTAAGGGTTATAAGCCATCTGCGGAAATAGCGATCGTTTCCAATGAAGATTCGGTCTCGTATATAACAGAGGTTTGGAGTGCCGGAAAGGACGCGGAGCTTTTCACACTATATGGTGAAAAGGTTTATTTCAATCGAAACAAAAAGCTTTTTTCGAGTGCACTTGACGGTAGTAATACCAAACGTCTAAGGCACTATTCGCCAACTGACGGATATTATTTAATAGGATTAAGCGCGGGAAAATTCGGTTTGTGGGTAATAGAAGCCAGAACAGACACAGGCGATTGCATGGCGCGTCTTTTAGAGGACGACGGAACAACCATTCTAGAAACCGAACCATTCGAGGCGATACCTTATGGTGTTCCTCAAACGGACAGTGAGGGTAAACTCTATTTTCCGTCTGTCCATAGCGATTTTAACACACTGCTGCAAATTGATACCGGAGGGACAATCAAAACAATAAAGACCGACGGTAGAATTATATCTGTTGCCACAGGCAGTGACGGGAGTATTTATGCATTGCTGTCGGACGTATCCGGGACATCTTTATACTCCCTTGAGGCAAGCGGTAAATGGAAAAAGGAGGCTAAGCTTCCTCTCCCGGATAACATATGGCTTGAAAACGGCGACAACTTGTATAATCTATATGCGATGGATGGCGGGTCGCTTTACGGCATTGATCTGATAAATAAAAAAGTCGTACTAATACTAAATTGGCTGGACTGTGGATTGAGTGGAGGCGGTAATCTATATTCAATTGGAAATGACGAATTTCTTTATCAAACCATTGGGGGTATAACTCATCTAATGCCAGGTGAAGAAGATGCAAGACAGGTGCTTATACTTGCGGCACTGGCACCAAGGGGCTTTTTAAGATCCGAGGTGGAAAAATTCATCCTCAGCTTTAATGAACAAAATGATAAATACCGTGTGAAAACCGAAATATATGACAGCATAGATAAATTGGCCCTCGACATAATTACAGGAGCAGATATAGATATATTTGAAATAGATGCCAATGGCCATATCCCGCTGGGTTTATTCTCAAACAAGGGAGTATTGGAAGATCTATATCCATATATAGACGCTGACCCGGAGCTGGATCGGGAGGACTTTCTGGATGCAGTATTGCGTGCTTATGACGATGACGGTTCCCTGTATGTGCTGCCCACTTATGTTTCTATACGCGCGTTTGTTGGCTTGCGAAATATCGTAGACGACGGATATTACTGGACATGGGATGAGTTTTTTGACAGTTACTCAAAAATGCCGGAGGGCGCGGAAATAATTGCCGGAGTAAACCGTGAGTTTATGCTGGATCTTTTATCCCTTTATACCTTTAATGACTTTGTGGATTGGGAGACAGGTGTATGTTCATTTGACAGCCCTGAGTTTATTGACTTATTAAATTTTTTAGCTTCATTTCCTGAG
>JAAYOP010000028.1 GCA_012520295.1 Clostridiales bacterium
CGTATGGCCTCTTTTGGTACTATTGACATAAAATAATCTTCCTTTCAGCTTTGAATAAGTTCTATTCCTATTCTTGACATCAAGGAAGATTATTAATCTTATTTACACAAAATTTCTGCCAGTCTCGCTCTGAAGTTTTGCTATTGCGTTGTGATCATCTCTTTTTCCCTAAATCGTTAAGCATAAGGCTTTTTGCCTTTGCACCCGCATATCTTCTTCCCTAGTCTCCGTAGGGGGCGGCTTCCCAGACGCCCCGAACTCTTTCGTCTGTCGTCTCCTTACCCCCGCAACCATCGTCCTTTACGCCCACGCTTCCTCCGTATCCGTCCCTCGTCCTTTGGCACAACCTGTTTTATTGTTTGTATCTTCCCTCATATATCATGATTGAATACACTAAAATAGTAACTTTATTTTTATTGTCCTCTAAAAAAAGAACTACATCTATTTAAAGATCAAAAAATTGCAACGAAATATTTTTTGAATTATAAGCAAATAGGTAAAAACATTCAATTAGTATTGGCAACTTCCTTTGCTATTTATTAGCATTATCCATCACCTTATCTCACCGGATAAAACCCAACCGTCCTCCAATAATAAAATAGAATACCGATGCAAAGGAAAAGTTTGTCATTCTGAGCGAAGCGAAGGAGCTTAAGTCGCAATGCCCCATATCCGGGGGCATTCATGACAGGACTGTTCAATTGCTTCCGGTGAAGCAACTGAACAGTCTTTTGTTTCGTTAAGCGGATTAATCCGGCAATAATATGGCCAGGTTTCGTGGCAGGACGTTTATCAATTTCCAGATACCGGCTGCTTCCAGTTTTGAAGCCAGCTTGTCGGAAAGGGGCAGGCCTTCTTTGTGGCCAAGCAGTTCCGCCGTCTCCTCCTCCGAGAACTCGACGCCCATTTTTACGTTGTTTTTGTTGTGTGCGTTTGCGGGGCAGCAATCCTGGCACTTCATGCATCCCACAATGCTGTTGTGCGCCGACTTGTCGAGCCATTCCGGGAACTCGCCGGGCAATTCGTTTGAGGCCGTTATGCATTTGATTGCGTCAATAATATGATGCCCTGAGTGGATTGCACCCGTCGGGCAGGCGGCCATGCAGGCTTTACAGGACTGGCACACTTCCATGAGCTCGATGGGACGCCATTCATCGGTGTCGCACGGCATGTCGGAGAAAAAGGTGAGCAACTGCATATAGCTTCCAAACTCTTTGCTGTAGCTGATGTTGTTCCGTCCATACCTGGCCAGACCGCAGCGGACGGCCAGCAGCTTTTGGGGAAGCATGGCTTCGGCCGCCGAAAAGCCGAAGGGTTTTAAAAAATCGTTTATGTATCCCAGCACTTCATTAGCCAGCGCGCGCTCGTTTGCATAGGCCGGCGGCAATATACACTGAAAAGCTCTGCCGGAGCGGTTGAAGGTCAGTATGACTTTTGAATGGGGCTTGATTACCATAATAATGGAGCGCGGCGCAAAACCGAGATCGTCCGGTAACAGTTTGTCCACTTTGTCGGTCCCCCAGTCGATATCTTCTCAGCGGAGCAACAAAATACCCTGGGTTTCCATACCGGGAACCAGTTTTCCGTGTCCGTATACCAGATACGTTACGGACGGGCTGTTGTCATGCCGTTTTATAGCTAAAATTGGATTAACGGCTTTGTTTCTATAATTTTATCGTAGCCATTTCCGTCTTCATTTTCTATGTAAACATGCTTGTTTTCATAGAAAGTAACATCGAGCAAAGCTTGAATACGAGTTAACCAAATTTCCTTAATTATTTCGTAAAAAACAAAAACTAAAAAACCACTAATTACCGCATAAAACAAAGTAAATAGTTGTTCAACAAAGCCTATAATATCAACCTCTGCCTATCTGGATACCAGTGGTTCATATATTTGAATTCTCAATCCAATTATAAACTAAATTGTATAAATGTTCAACAAACACCAACGGATTCCCATTTTGAAATTTCTCCTCATTCTCTCCATATGACTCACC
>JAAYOP010000029.1 GCA_012520295.1 Clostridiales bacterium
CTCCTAAGCGAGGGGTCGTGCGTTCGAATCGCGCCAAGGGTGCCAAAAACGCCGCAATCTCAATGGATTGCGGCGTTTTTCTGTCGCTATTTTATTTTGTTATTGATTGCCGGCGGATCTTTCAGCCAGCGGTATGTAATCTTTATGCTTTAATACACTCAAGTATGCGGGCCGAATAATCTTGCCTCCATTAATCAACTCTTCCATTCGATGGGCGCTCCATCCGGATATGCGCGCTATGGCGAAAATAGGGGTAAAGAGTTCCAGGGGCAAACCCAGCATTTGGTATACAAGTCCACTGTAAAAATCAACATTTGCGCTGACACCTTTGTAAATCCTGCGCTCTTCGGCAATAACTTCAGAAGCAAGCCTTTCAACTAGGGAATAGAATTGAAACTCCTCCTCCATGCCCTTTTCTTCAGATAAATCCTTAACAAAGGTTTTTAGTATTTTAGCTCTTGGGTCAGAAAGAGAGTAGACTGCATGCCCCATGCCATAAATGAGTCCGGATTTATCAAACGCCCTCTTATTCAAGAGCGCAGAGAGATAATCCCTGACTTCCTTTTCATTCTTCCAGTCTGAGATATTTTTCTTCATGTCCTCGAACATCTGTATAACCTTGATATTTGCGCCCCCGTGCTTCGGACCCTTCAGCGAGCTCAAAGCAGCTGCAATCGTCGAATAGGTATCCGAGCCGCTTGAAGTTACCACATGGGTCGTAAAGGTAGAGTTGTTGCCGCCTCCATGCTCAGCATGGAGAATCAAGGCCACATCCAGAATATGCGCTTCCATTTCTGAATACCTGCTGTCCGGCCGGAGCATGTGCAATATATTCTCCGCCGTAGACAGTTCCGGCTTCGGAGGATGAATAACCAGGCTGCTTCCCTGAATATAGTGGCTGTAAGCCTGATACCCATAAACGGCAAGTACGGAAAAATTGGCAATGAGCTGAAGGCACTGCCGCATTACATTGGGCAGGGATATATCATTTGCGTTGCTGTCATAGGCATACAAAGTGAGTACGCTGCGCATCAGCGAATTCATCATGTCGTTCGTGGGCGCCTTCATGATTACATCCCGGACAAAATTTCTCGGCAGGGTTCGATATCCCGCAAGAATTTTGGTGAACTTACTCAGTTGTTCCTCTGTGGGAAGCACGCCATAAAGCAGAAGGTAGGTCACCTCTTCGAAGCCGAAGCGTTTTTCCTTCATGATGCCGGATATGACCTGTTCTATATCGACGCCTCTGTAGTACAGCTTCCCCTCTGCGGGTATCGTCAGATCTCCCTCCCTGGAAAAAGCCTGAATCTCGGAAATTTCTGTGAGCCCTGTGAGAACACCTTTTCCGTTTCTATCTCGAAGTCCTCGCTTTACCTCGTATTTTTCGTAAAGGTCCGGATCTATTCTGCTGTTATCGCTGGCAAGTTCAGCCAGCTCCACAATATCTTTTGTGATTTTGGAATACTCATTTTTTCTTCTGGCCATAGTATCTCCTTTCTTGAGTGGAATTTTATTGTCAAAGCCTATGTAATGGCATAATCTGCTTGTTTATTGATGGATTTCTTATTATTTTATCATACAATTAAGGCAGCAAACAAGCATTATTGTTTAACATAATAGTAAAACATCGTAACAAATGCAGGCTTGAGCAACATTACCTGCCAAGGAAGGAGTCACATATTAAACCGCCCCGTGGATAACATATGTGCCGTACCAGCCAAATTGGGGCAGACCATAATCTTGCCGGCCCGGCGTTCCCGAGCAATTGCAGCCGTCAGCTTACAAGGCCGAATTCCCCTCCAGCTCGATGCCTGGGTAATCCTTCGCAATTTTCCGTCATAGCAAGATTTAACTCTTTGTCTAATGACAGCTGTGCGGTTGGAAATCCTGTCGATATACTGCCCTGAGGACGATAATAACCGTTACGCCACATCCTTAAACTCCCTCCGGCGCTACGCGCCACCTCAGCTGTCAGCGAAGCTGACTGAGGGAGTGCTCTTGAGGAAGCTGTCAGCTCAAGGCTTGCGCAGCAAGACTTTGCAATTTGAGGGAGTCCGGTTTAGTGACTTTGTCAATCCGAATAAAACTCGTCCTTGAAGTCCCCAAAGCCACCCCAACTGCTCAACTCGGCTATGTTCAGCGACATATTTTCATATGCAATGCCCAAAACCCTGTGAATGGCGTCAAACACTGCCTTTGTAAACTTCTTCTTGATGTGATACTCAAATCTGGAATAATACCGGACATCGATAAAGGCAAAGGCTTCCTGACGTTTGCCGCCCACGTACATGGTCCTTCCTTCCTCCAAATCCGCAATCAGCATGCTTCCGTCTTTACCGGGAATAATGCCCAGGGCCTTACCCAGTCCATCCACAAGCTCCTTGCGCTTTTCCTCCGTGAGCTTTTGAGTCAGGCTTACTTTCATATATGGCATATGCACACCTCTTTCTTTAAAATTCATATCAAAGCCGATTGTCTATTACTCTCTGGAGCTGCCGAGGGAGTCCTCTTGAGGTAAATAATACCATGCCCACCCAAAACATGCAATAACATCATAAAGCCGGGTATGTGTCAAGTAAACGTTGGCAAGTTTCATAACAAGGGAAATTGTTCAGAAAAGCTTGCTGAAATTAATGATGTTAACAAATGAAAGGAACAGTAATCCCCATAATTATTCTTTAATCTGCC
>JAAYOP010000030.1 GCA_012520295.1 Clostridiales bacterium
ATATGATTTTTTTCAAGGCCCTCGCCGTTTTCCAGAATCCCGGCGGAGGTGGAGTCTATCAGTCCGGGCGAGGCCGAAGCGTGACACTGGGCAGTGCCCACACGGAGCATAAGCTCCGTTCCCACGCTTCCCGTCAGCACCTGTCCCTCCGAAAGAGTCACAAGCACAAATTTTTTGCCGCTGTCCTGCTCACCATAGAGCCTTTCCAGTTCCCCTATGGACGCTTCTAACTCGGACTTTAACTCGGATATCCGTGTATCCATCTGCTCATTTAGCTTTTCCGTTATCTGTCCGGTGAAAACATCGGTTATGTAGCTCAGGGTTATCAGGGGATCGGATTGGCTCCCGTAGTTTGTCTCCGCCACCGCCCATATTCCCAAAATCACAATTACTCCGATGACAATCGAAATGATTGTCACAAGCCTTTTTTTCTTCTTCATATCCGCCTCCGTTCAGACAGCTTGTCTATCATGCCTCGTCGCTAGTATTTTCGAGATTTATTATCTTCATATTATATGTACACCGCCCGGCGCACCGAAAACACATCCGATGCGCCGAAGCGGCTATCTACTGTGCTTCATTAAGACCAAAGCTGACTGCTATTGCATTGTCAACACGGTTCATAAGGCTGTCATCCAGCTTTCCCATGTGTTCCTTCAGCCTTCTCTTATCAATGGTTCTAATCTGCTCCAGCAGGATAACCGAATCCTTTGTCAGTCCATAGCTTTTAGCACTCAGCTCTAT
Source organism: Clostridiales bacterium (assembly GCA_012520295.1). Taxonomy (GTDB): domain Bacteria; phylum Bacillota; class Clostridia; order Oscillospirales; family Oscillospiraceae; genus JAAYOP01. The sequence goes on from JAAYOP010000030.1 coordinate 745, forward strand.
GTGAGTAGGCAGCCTTGCTTTATTAATTTGCGAGGTTATGGCAGCTGCTATCACAGTAGGGCTATGCTTATTACCGGTATCATTCTGAACTATAAGTACAGGACGCATACCACCTTGCTCGCTTCCCACTACCGGACTGAGGTCGGCATAATAAATGTCTCCTCTTCTAACATTTATCACTTAGCTTCACTCTCCGTCGGAAGATAGTAAGCTCGGTTACATAACGCATTATTGATATGTAACTGAGCTATTATAATTCTTCCACAAAGCGAAACAAATTATACTCGCTCGCGGGGATTTCCCTATGTATTATATTCAGGAAGAAGCCGCTAAGTGTTCAGAGGTATAGCCTCGGCACCCGGGCCGATACTGCGCAAAGCAGCTCATAGGAGATGGTTTGTGCTTTATCTGCCTGTTCTTCGACAGAAATCTCCCCAAATTCGTCTTTTCCAAAAATTAAAACTTCATCATTGGTACAGGCCTCAGGAATGTCCGATATATCGGCCATAACAAGGTCCATACAGACCCTGCCCACAATCGGAGCTCTCTTTCCTCTTATGAGTACATGGGCCCTGTTTGACAAAAGCCTGAAAAAACCGTCTGCGTAGCCCACCGATAGCACGGCAATTCTCGTCGGTTTTTCACAGCGCCATGTCCTGCCATAGCTCACCGTATCACCAGGTCCTGCCTGCTTAATCTGGCATATGCGTGTCTTAAAGCTCATTGCCGGGAGCAGCTCAATGCCTCCGGTCCGGCTTCCTGGGAAGCAGCCGTAAAGGGCAATCCCCGGCCTGACCATGTCAAGATAACTCCAAGGATAGTTTATCACCGCTCCGCTGTTTGCGCAATGCTTTATTTTAATCTTCCTGTCCGCGGCGCCTTCAAGCCATTTACATAGCTCAATAAAGTCATCAAATTGCTTTTTCGTAAACCCGTCACCATATATGTCCGATACGGCAAAGTGGGTAAAAACCCCCTCCACATCCAAATTAGGATCAGTCGCTGCAGACAACAGACCGTCGTTTCGCTCACTGCCCCGGAAGCCCAGTCTGGTCATCCCACTGTCCACCTTCAGGTGGCACCTGAGCTTTTTATCCAGTTTTTTCGCAGCCTTTGAGTATTCTGCGGCCACCTCTGGTCCCGTCACTGTCTGTGTAACGTTGTTTTCTATCAGCTCCGGCACATATTCCGCCTGGGTGGAGCCCAGTATCAGTATCGGCTTTGTTATACCGTTTTGCCTGAGTTCAATGGCCTCGTCCAAAAACGCGACTCCAAAATAGTCCGCTCCGGCTTTCTGGAGTCTTTTGGCAACCGAAACCGCTCCATGACCGTAGGCGTTTGACTTCATAATACCCATAAAGCGGCATCCTTCCGGCAGCCGCTTTCTTATCTGTCTGTAATTATTTTCAATCCTGTCGAGGGATATCTCCACCCAACATCTTTTCTTTAAGTAATCCATATAACAATTCTCCTGTTCGGCAAAAAGCGCCGGGAATACCACAATAGAAGCTCCGCCGGCTACCGCAGCTGCGCGTCTTCAAAATCGCAGTTTATTACCGTAAATCCGTTGACCCTTATTTCCGCTTTTACCGGCAGCCCCGTATCCGAAGCAAACCATACCCTTTGAAGCAGGGCATCGGTTTCACCGGCACGGGTCATATCTATTTCCGCGACCAGGCAATCATATTCGTTCAGCCTTTCCCTGTAGCCGGCTGTTATAAACCCGTTTTCCCAGGCGTTTATCATCAGCGGAAAGGCCTCTATTGGACTTATGCCGTTTTTTGAAAAGACTCCTGTTTCCAGCAGAGCCCCGTCATATTTCAGTATGACGTCCGAGCCGTCAATAAGCGCCCTGAGGCCCTTTATATTCTGCGGCTCCAGCACGGACATTTCACCCTTTGCCCCGTCGCCCACATATGTCAGTTTATAATTATAGACCCTGTCGCCATAGTCTGCAACCATCTGTGCCGTGGCGACAAATTCCTTTGCCGCCAAGTACTTTTCTCTGATCTTTAAAAGCTTTTCCCTGTCTCCGCTTCCCCCGCTCACACAGCCTGTGAGAAAACCCAGGAGTATCGTCAGCGCAATCAGCAATGCCCGCTTCAATAGGAAGGTCCTCCTTCTGGGATCAAAGCTGATTGCCATTTATAAGAACAATCAGCTTAGGATCTCTTTAAATGCTTCGGGCAAGGCGCAGATAATATCCGAAGGAGTCATGGAGTATTCGCCGAACCTGCGCGCGCATATGTCCCCGGCTCTCCCGTGGAGAAATACGGCCGAAATTACAGCCTCCCCGAGCGGCATCTGACATATGAGAGCGGCAATAATTCCCGCCAGCACATCACCGCTGCCGCCCTTTGCCATACCCGGATTGCCGGTAGTATTTACATACGCTCTCTTATCTGGAAGGGCGGTAATACTCCTGTGTCCCTTTAAGACAGTTATACAGCCGTGCCTGGCAGAAAAAGCCGCTGCCGAGCTGATTCTGTCTCCTGATATTTTCCCGCCCAGTCTTTTAAACTCACCCTCATGGGGGGTTATTATAACCGGGCCTGGCGCCATGTCCAATACATCTATATTCTCCGCAACGGCATTTATGCCATCGGCATCCAGCACGCAGGGCACCCGGGCGGCTTTTAAAATCCTGGAAACAACATGCGTAATTCCCTTCGAGCGGCCAAGTCCCGGGCCCACAAGGCATACATCACAGGCTTCCAGCCGACTTAAAATCTCCGGAACGGCAGACTCACTGAGCCTGCCCGCGGCGTCACAGGGCAGAGGAAAGGGCATGGTTTCGACACATTTTGAAGCCACTATCGGATATATGCTCTCTGGGACCCCCAAAAAAACCAGACCCGCGCCGCTTCTTACCGCCGCCTCTGCTGCCATGTACGGGGCACCGGTATATCCCGTGCTGCCGCTGATTACAAGAAGCTTTCCATAGTCACCCTTATGGCTTATGGGCTCTCTTGCAGGTAAAACTCTCTTTACGTCCTCCGCTTCCACACTGTATACCTTGTCATCCTCCGGTATGGGGCTGTCTGTGGGAATACCTATGTCCGCAACAATTACCCTGCCGCTGTATACGTTTCCGGGCTCGCAGCAGTGTCCGCGCTTTTTCGCCGCGAATGCGACAGTTACATCCGCCATCACAGCACTGCCTAAAACCTCACCCGTATCCGACGATATGCCGCTGGGAATATCCGCAGCCACAACCGGTATGTCAAGGGAATTTATCAGCTCGGCGGCAGCTTTATAGCTGCCTTTTAATTCCATATTAATCCCCGTACCCAGCATGGCGTCCACAATAGCCCCGCAGGAGCTCAGGTATTCCTTCAGGCTCTCGTCCCGGATATCAAAATCCTCCAGCCTGCCCCCGGCTTCGCGGAGCCTGCGCTCCATCTCCGCAGCGTCCTCAGAGAGTCTCTCCCGCCGCCCCACCAGCAGAGTCTTAACCTCATAGCCTCTATATAGAAGGTATCTTGCAGCACCTATGCCGTCTCCCCCGTTATTTCCGTTGCCGCAGAATATGGCAATCCTTCGGTTTACGGCATACTCCTCAACCGCCGCGACAACCGCCTTCGCGGCGTTTTCCATAAGCAGAGTGGAGGCGATACCCAGATTGTTTATGGCATATGCGTCCAGCTGTCTCATTTGATTGGAAGTAAAAAGCTCCATACTGCTTTCCGTCCTTCATACGAATTTCCGGATATGCTCATCCTTTAATGCTTCAACCGTCTTTCATACGGACTCCCAGGTGCGCTTTAAACGCCCTTCTCAATCTCTCTGATGGGTTAAAAAACACCAGCATTCTCCTGCCGTCCTCCTTATGGCATATGAAATACCATCTGTTGGGACTGGATTTGGATATGGAGGCATCCAAAACCTCTGTATACTCTCCCTCGGGAACAGGCTCATTCTTCGAAAAGGGTGCCATTACCTTTATCTCCCTGCTCCCGGTGCTGAAAACTCTTTTTCTCTTTCTCATTCCCAGTATAACATCTATATCCAGATCACCGTCTATAAAGGAGTACTCATATTCCTTGACTGTGTATTTAAAAACATAAAACAGCAGCAGGCATATCAGAGCAAAGAAAAACGGGAAAAACAGCCTTATAAAGATAAAAACTACCGTCAGTAGTATCAGAGCCAATAAGACCGCTCCGATCTTCACAAGCATTTCCTGTGTTCCCCTTACTCTCCTTATAATCTCCTCAATAAAAATATCTTCGTTTTTTTTCACGCCGACCCTCCCATCGCCTGTCACAGTGCCAAAAAGCATTGTTATATATTAAAAAGTGTTGTTTTATAATTATTTTATTATATCCTTCGCCGTTATAATAGTCAATTTTTTTAACGTAGCAAAGAGTGAACTGAAATGAAAATCAGATTTTTCCATTGACAGGAGTATGGCGGCATGTTACCATATTTATGAATTTAATAGTTTCAAGTGTCCTCCCGGGCGTATGGCCCCTGAGGAAGAATAGAGAACCGGGTGAAAATCCCGGACGGTACCGCCGCTGTAAGCGCCGAGGCCACGCTCGTTGATGAAAGTCGGTCACTGAGGAAAACCTTCAATTGGAAGACCTTGGGAAGGCAGAGCGTGAGCCGCAGGAGAACTCCCTCCCTAAGCGTAAGTCAGAAGAACTGCTTGAAACCCTGCTCTGCCCGCCGGGAACCGGGAGGAGGAGCGTATATAGTTGTGCAGAAAAACGGCTGTGACAACCTTTTTGGTGGTCTCAGCCCTTTTTGTTTCCTGGGATGGTGTAAAATTCCATCCGCCGCGCGGACCATAAAATCGATTTCCTGAAAATTGACATAATTAAATCCGAGTGCGTTTCGGGCAGTCTTGCAGCGGCTGCCCGAGCGTGAGCTCAAAAAGGAGATGCCATGAAAATGCCGGATACATATCTGAAAGCCGCTCAGGAGCTCGGCTTTACCGCCGCAGCACCGGTAAACGGCAGCGCTGTCGTATGCCGCCCGGAAATACGGGCGCAATGTACGCCGAAAAAGTGCAAAAACTATGCGGCCAACTGGATTTGCCCTCCCGGATGCGGTGATCTGGAGCAATGCGAAAAGATCGTATCGGAGTATGAAAAAGCCCTGCTCCTGCAGGAAACCCATGCTCTACCAGAGGAAACAGACCTCAAGCATGCGGCCGCGCTTGCCAGGGAACACAATCAAAGAGCTGAGAAACTGATTAAAATAATACGCCGGAAATATCCAAAGGCATTCCTCCTGACAACGGGAGGCTGCAACCTGTGTGAGACCTGTACCTATCCCGGAGAGCCCTGCCGGTATCCCCAAAAGCAAAGAGGCTCCCTGTCGGCCTTCGGCATCGATGTAAGTGAGCTCTGCTCCAAAGGGGGACTTGCCTTTTCTTTCGAGAAGGGTAAGGTTACCTTTGTTTCATGTATTCTAATATAATGCCTGCTGAACAATTCAAAACCCATTCGTTCAGCGGACATTAATTATATAACTAAATAGTAGAAAGAACCGGTCTTAATGCAAATTATGTATAGTGTACAATGATATGGTCTAAAAAAAGAAGAAGCTGACCCCTAACTGTGGTAAAATGGTAAGTGCTAACAAACCAATCACAGAAAGGGATAGCTTCTATGAAAAGAATAGCACAAAAA
>JAAYOP010000031.1 GCA_012520295.1 Clostridiales bacterium
AGTTTGTCCTGAAAGCAACGCACGGAAGCGGCTGGAATCTCATATGCCGAGACAAATCGAAGTTAAACTGGAAAGCGTGGAAGCGAGTTTTTAATAACCGCTTGAAACACGACATTTATGTTTACGGCCGCGAATGGAATTATAAAAACTTAAAGCCTAGGATTATTGTTGAAAAGTACATGGAAGATGATTCGGGGGAACTGCGCGACTATAAAATATTCTGCATGAATGGGACTGCCCGGTTTATGTTAATTGAAGAAGGGCGGTTTTCAAACCATCATCGGGCATATATAGACAGAACCGGTGACAATATGGGTATTCGTGACAGCAAACCTTTTCTGAAAGAATATTTTTTCGGGGAAGTACAAGGAAAGATGTTTGAGCTGGCAGATGAATTATGCAAGCCTTTTCCGCATGTTAGAATTGATTTCTATTTATGTAATGATAATATTTATTTTGGAGAGTTTACTTTTTTTAATGACAGTGGATTTGCAAAATATGAACCTGATTCTGCCGATGATTTGATTGGAGGCATGCTTATGCTTCCCGAACCAAATTATAACTTGGATTTGTTAAATAACATATTGCCACGAAAGTGTTGATCAAGAAACTGTAAACCTACAGTTAAATAATGAGGGTTAAATTATGGAGCCAATCAGAGTATTGCACGTTATCGGCACTATGAACCGTGGCGGTGCCGAAACGCTGCTTATGGAGATTTATCGCCATATTGACCGCACAAAAATCCAATTCGAGTTTCTTGTTATCAGTTATGATGATGGGTGCGGAGTATTTGATGAGGAGATTGAGGTGCTGGGGGGCAAGCTGAATTATTTTCGCACCAGGTTTTATAAAAATCCGTTTAAATACTATAGGGAACTGAATGAATTTTTTAAAAACAACAACTATTATGCAGCAGTTCATGGCCATTTATATAAAATGTCAGGTTTTGCAATCCGGGCTGCAAAGAAAAACGGCATATCGGTGGCAATAGCCCATTCACATATTGCTTTTCCGCATACTAGTTTTCTTCGAAAGTTCTCTGATTTGATGGGGTTATCTCAGATAAGAAGGTACACAGATTTTTATTTTGGCTGTTCCGAAGAGGCTTTAATATTGCTTGCAGGAAAAAAGCAAACACGACAACCGCAGTATATTTTGAATAACGCAATCGATTGTCCAAAGTTTAAATTTGACGAAGATAAAAGGCAAAAGATTCGAACGGAGCTGGGGATAACAGACAATACGCTGCTAATTGGTTGTGTTGCAAGATTTACATATCAGAAAAATCACGAATTATTAATTAAAATATTTGATGGGGTCAACAAAATCAATAAAGACTGTATGCTGGTTATGGCCGGAACCGGCGGCAGGGTCCGGCTTATTGAAGATATGATAAAGGAAAGGCATTTGGAGTCGAAAGCCATCCTTCTAGGGATCAGGGAAGACATACCGGATATTATGAGCGCCTGCGACGTGTTTTTATTGCCGTCCCGTTATGAAGGATTGGGCATAGTTTATATAGAAGCCCAGGCTAACGGACTGCCCTGCGTTATGACCAGAGATTTGGTTCCGGCGGAGGCCGATGTGGGCGCAGGTCTTGTTACGCGCGTGGGGCTGGACGAATCTCCGGAGGTGTGGGCAAAGGCGGTTATTGCAGCCTGGGAAAAGGGGAGGCTGTCTCCCGATATAGCCCAAAAAGCGGTGGTCGATGCCGGATATGATATCAACAAGGTTGCGGAATGGCTGCAGGAGTTTTATCTAACTCAACATAGGATTGCGGAGAAAACATGAAGAAGAGGATTTTGGTTATCGGTCCCGGTATGCAGGTAGGCGGTGTGGAGCGAAGCCTGTTGGGATTGCTGAACGCCATTGACCCCGAGATTGCGGATATAGATTTATTCTTATTCGAGCATCAGGGCGAATTTATGAAATACCTGCCCGAACATATCAATCTACTACCGGAGGACAGGCTTTTAGCGCTGTCGAAATGGCCGATTGTGAAGCTGTTTTTAAGAGGGCATTTTTTTACCGGCGCTATGAGACTGGCCGCAAAAACATTTTCAACGGTTGCATCAAAGATAACCGACATACCGAATGTGAATACGCATCGCTGCAATAAATGGCTGATGCCGTTTATAAAAAAGCAACAGAAAAAATATGACCTGGCGCTTGGATTTTTCGGGCCGCATTTTTATCTTATTGAAAAAGTCAGTGCTTTAAAAAAATACGGCTGGGTGCATACGGATTACAGCTCACCTTATGCCGGAGTAAATAAGAGCTTTGAAGAGCCAATGTGGTCAAAATTGGACAGGATTATATGTGTCAGTGACGCTTGCCGGTTCGCTTTCATAGGCGTATTTCCCGACCTGGCGGATAAGGTTGCCGTGATAGAAAACATACTTGATCCCGCCCTGGTCCGCCGGCAGGCTGAGGAGCTTTCCGTATCTGATGAGATGCCTGACGACGGCAGCATGAGAATTTTGTCCATTGGACGGTTTTGTAAAGCAAAGGCATTTGATGAGGCGGTCCCGGCATGCCGGAAGCTTATTGACGAAGGCTATAATATCAGGTGGTATATTATCGGATATGGTCCCGATGAGAGCCTGATACGAAGCCTTATCCGGACATATGAGCTGCAAGAAAGATTTATAATCCTTGGCAAAAAAACAAATCCATATCCGTATATACAAGCCTGTGATTTATACGCGCAGCCATCCCGTTATGAGGGAAAGGCAGTTGCCGTCAGAGAGGCTCAAATTCTGGGAAAGCCCGTTTTGATTACCGATTTTGAAACCTCTAATAGCCAGTTGGATAACGGTGTTGATGGGCATATTTGCCCCATGGGAGTCGAGGGAATTGTAAAGGGAATAAAGCATATGCTTGACAACCCTGATTTAATGAGACGAATTGCCGAAAACGCATCAAAACGTGATTATGGAAATGTAGAAGAAGCAGCAAAACTGCTGAACTTGACGGAGTGAAGAACGTGCCTGAAAACGCCCCCCTTGTCAGTATAATTGTCCCTGTATATAAAACCGAGAAATATCTGGCTGAATGTATTGAAAGTCTGCGAAACCAGACGCTCAAAGATATAGAAATAATATTGGTCGACGACGGCTCACCGGACAGGTGCCCGGAAATTTGCGACGAGTATGCAAGGCTGGATCCCAGAATCAGGGTTATTCACCGGCCTAACGGTGGGCAATCGAAGGCTCGTAATGCGGGATTGGATAACGCGATTGGGAAATATATTGGTTTCATCGATTCCGATGATTATGTTCTCCCGCAGATGTTTGAACGGATGTATGAGGTAATCGAAGCGGAGATGGTGGATTTTGTCCTCTCCGACTATATAAGGGTTGAAGGTGACAAGAAGACCTTAAGGACAACGCATTTGAGCGGAGGCAGGTATTCTAAAGAGAGAATAAAAAGGGAAGTATATCCCCATCTTATTATGGAAGAGAGCATCGATTTTGGGCCGATATTATCCGTATGTAACTGTTTATACAGTCATAAATTCCTTCAAAAAAACAGGATAAGGTTTGCCGATGATGTGTTGAGAAGCGAAGACTGTTTGTTTAGTTCAACCGTCGTATATTTGGCCGATAGCTTTTATTACATGAAGAATGAGGCTTATTATTGTTATAGATATAATCCTTTATCGTTGTCTAAAACATATAAACCGGAAGCATGGGATTCGGCGTGTATAATGAATACTTATCTCCGTGAAGTATTCAGCGGTGCTTCGGATTACGATTTTTCAAGACAGTTGGATTTACATTTTTTATACTTTGCCCTGTCGGCAATGGAACAGCTTAAGCTTTCGGACCTTTCATTCAGAGAAAAGTGGATGGAGCGAAGAAAAATACTGAACTCGGTTGAATTGAATAGAGCATTGCATAAATTTAGAATACCGGCTGATATTTCATGGAAACTGAAAATCATTATTATACTGATAAAACTACGCGCAGCGTTTCTGCTGAGCCTGATAGGAGAGAGGAAGTGAGAAAACCCAGACTTTCAATCCATACAGCTACATATAATCGAGGATATATAATCGAGCAGGCATATCGCTCCTTGCAGGCACAGACATGTCATGATTTTGAATGGGTGGTTACCGACGACGGATCTACGGACAACACACCGGAGCTTTTTGAAAAATGGTGCCGGGAAGAAACAAGGTTTCCGATTATTTACAACTGGAAGGAACGCGGCGGCATCCCACGAGCTCTAAATTTTGGGCTTAGTAAAGTCAACGGAGATTATTTTTTCATGCTGGATTCAGATGATTATCTCTATCCAGACGCCGTGGAAAAAATATATAAATGGATAGCTGAGATTGACGACAAACCGAATTTTGTTGGCGTTGGTTTTGTTATAAACACTCAGGACGGCGTACCGATTAAGGGTGTGCCGCCGATTGTGAACGAAGAGGGTTATGTGGACTGCACAAATCTTGAAAGGTGGAAGTACAATCTTGATGCTGACATGCGCGAAGCATACAAGGTCGAAATTTTGAAAAGGTACCCGTTTCAGGTGTGGGAAACTGAAGTATTCGCACCTGAACAACTCTGTATGGATGCAATGGCGCTGGACGGATATAAACTGCGTTGGACTAAAGAAGCCATATATGTTTGCAAGTATCTTCCCGATGGAATGACTCGTGGACACTGGGATCTCCTCCGCAAAAATCCTATGGGATACGCCATGCTGTCAAACCAGGCCCTTTTATACAGAAAAGGGTTGGAACGATTTAAAGCCGCGGCTCAGCATATAGCGCTTTCTATTGTGGGTAAAAGCCCGGGTTATATCTTAAAGTCCAACTGCAAGTGGTTGACGATGCTGGCGCTTCCCTATGGGATTGCCCTTTCGTTCCGGCGCAGGAACCAGTTTAAGTGGGATGATCCTATAAAGAGGATTAATTATAGTACATCTAAGGAAGGTTAATATGGAAATAGGCATTTTAACCTGGCATAAAGTAAATAACTACGGGACCTTTTGGCTGTGCTACGCAATGCAGCAGTACATAAAGTCTCTTGGACACGAACCAGTACTGCTGGATTATAAGCGTGAGATGTATATTGAAAGCGGCAATGAAGATACGTCGGTTAAAAAAGTAAACGATAGTATCATATACCGCTTGCGAAATATGACTCCAAATCGTATAAAAAACCGCCGTACTTATGCGGAAAAGCTGAAAAACTTTATTGAGTTTCGAGAAAAATACTTTAATATAGGAAAACTCTGCACTGAAGCCGATGACTGCGACGCCGTAATCATAGGAAGCGACCAGATTTTTGATTGCAAATATGAATTTAATCCTTATCAGTACGGCATAGGCATACCCTGTTCCAATATATCGGCGTATGCGCCCAGTTTCGGTGAGGTAACACCGGAATTGATGGCAAATGAAGTTCACAGGGAAGAAATAGCGGCGGCATTAAAAAGATTTAACGTATTGACCGCAAGGGACGAGAACACCCGTGAGATTATTGCCCAGTTGATTGGCTTTAAACCTGAAATAGCGATAGACCCGGTGCTCATGTATGGTTTTGAGGAAGAGCGAAAGGTGTGGAACGATAGACTTGTTTCAAAGCCGTATATGGTTATATACACCTGGGGCGGCACGACAGTTACCACCGAATTTGCAAAACGGGCAAAGGCGGCAGCCAAGCTTAACGGGTTAAAAACGATATCCGTCGGGGAGCGCAGGCCGTGGTGTGATATCGACTACGCATCGGCGTCGCCTGTCGAGTTTTTTAAGTTGTTTTTGCATGCCGATATGGTGCTGACAAATATGTTTCATGGGACATGCTTTTCAATCCTGTTTAACAGGCCCTTCTTTTCAATTTCTATGCCGCACAACAAAAACAAGCTTGAGGATGTGCTCTTCAGGTTTGGATTGGAAAGCCAGCTTGTGACAGACATATCGCAAATCTCCAGTTTATCTGTGCCTCGTATTGATTTTGATAGCGTTAACAAAAGGGTATCTGAGGCTCGTATGCATTCAAGGAAATTATTTAACCAGATGTTTTCTACAATTAGAGGGTAAAAATGAATATTAATACCAAGCGAGGCATTAAGAACGTTACATTCGGCTTATTGCAGCAGCTAATCACAATTGCATTCGGATTGATTTTACCGCGCCTTTTTTTAATAAACTATGGTTCTGAAGTTAACGGTCTAATTTCCTCCATTACCCAGATTTACGTTTATGTTGCTTTACTGGAGGCCGGTGTCGGGACTGCTTCGCTGCAGGCTCTTTATCGTACAATTGCAAAGAAAAACCTTAATGCTACAAATGCTATTGTGTCCGCTACAAATCGATATTATAAGCGGACCGGCATATTGTATCTTGTAGCCGTATTGTTACTGGCTGTTATATATCCATTTGTAGTTAAAACTGAAATAGATAAATTAACTGTTGTCAGTGTCATTGTTTTAAATGGCTTGGTCGGTGTTGTCAATTACTTTTTTCAGGGGAAGTATAGAATACTCCTTCAGGCTGAAGGAAAGACATATCTGCTTTCAATTTTGTCGACTGTTATTTATATACTGACGAGCGCATCTAAAATTATTCTGATACAATTCGGCTTTAATATTATTGCTGTGCAGGCTGCTTATTTCTTATGTAATATGATACAAATGCTCTTTATAGAGCTTTATATCCGCAAGCATTATAAATGGATTGATCTGAAAGCTAAGCCTGATTACGATTCCATAGCCCAAAAAAATTCAGTTATGCTTCATAAAATAGCCGGGTTGGTTTTTAGTAATACCGATGTGTTAATTCTTACATTCCTTTGCGGTTTTAAAGAGGTAAGCGTATATGTTTTGTTTTTAAGCTTTTTTGATATGGTCAAATCTGTTTTGTTTAGTTTCATAGACGGGGTTAAATTTAATTTAGGACAGGCTTTTCATATCGATAGAAAAAAGTATGTAAGAATGTTTGACGCGTTTGAGTCTTATTATATGACTTTATCCTTTGCTGCATATACGGTGCTATATATTTTTATGCTGCCATTTATGCGGTTATATACAGAAGGGGTTAAGGATATTAATTATACAGATCCATATGTTTCAATGTTATTTACTGCTGTTTTTTTGCTTCAAGCCGGACGTGGTCCGTGCAGTCTTGTAATAGATCATGCGGAGCATTTTAGAAAAACTCAATGGAGATCAGTTACTGAAGCTGTAATAAACCTGGTTGTATCGTTAGTCTGTGTTAATATCTGGGGTATATATGGTGTGCTGTTTGGGACAGTGGCTGCATTGCTTTATCGCACTAACGATATTATTCTATATGTTAATAACAGAATATTAAACAGAAGTGCATTCAATTCATACAGAAGGTGGATTACAAATCTGATTCTTTTCTTCGCATTTGCGCTTATCGCATCAAGGTTACCTTGGAAGCTTGATAGTTATTTATCGATAGTTTTATGGGGCGTGATTTCGGCTATTGTTGTTTTATCACTTGATTTTATAATAATATCTGTTGTCGAGCGAGATTCATTTAATTATGCGTTTTCCGTATTATCTCAAATTATAAAAGAAAGAAAGAATAAGACGCAAAAGCTATCGAAGTAATAAATATAAGTTACATGAAAAAGCTTGGTATCCGGGAGAATAAAATGAGTTCAAAAACAGCGGAAAAAAAATACCGTATTCCAGTAGGAATATTAATCATACTGCTAATACTGGCAGCCTTGCTTATTCTCACCGGCGTAGGCCTGTATGACGGCTTAAAGACAACCCGTTACAGCATATCCGATACCCGGATATCGGCTGATTTTGACGGGTTTAAAATTGCGCATATTTCCGATTTGCACAGCTTGTGGTTTGGAGAAGGCCAGAGCGAAATTATCGAGGCGGTGGCGGCTGAGAAGCCGGATATCATTGTACTGACGGGAGACATAGTCGACGCGTACAGGCCGGATTTTCAGAGCGTGGCCGCGCTGTTTGACGGGCTGAATGATTTGGCGCCGGTATATGCCGTCCAGGGAAACCATGAGGACCATACGAGGACCTATAAAGAAATGAACATACTGTACGAGGAATATGGGATAGTTTACCTGAATGATTCCGGGGTATCCATATCAAGAAACGGCTCGGCAATCTATCTATACGGGCTCAGGGACAGGGAGACTGCTTCCGGTTTGGCCAGGGCGGCTGAGAAAGCGCCGGCCCTCGGCGGCGATACATACGGGATACTGCTCTATCACCGGAGCGACATGTTTGACCAGTTAAAAGACCTGGAGTACGGGCTGGTCTTATCCGGGCATATGCACGGAGGGCTGATACGCATACCTTTTTTTGGCGGGATAATAACACCAAAGGGGTATATAGATTTTGGCCAGAAATATGACGGTGGGAAGTACACCGTCAATGGCACCACCCTAATTTCCAACAGAGGCCTTGCGCCAAAGCATAATATGCCGAGAATTTTCAACAGGCCGGAGGTAGTCTTTGTCACTCTGCACTGTGAGACCTGATGATCAAGGCGCAAAAGCTGTGCAGGCTATGGGTTGGGAGGATATATGACCTACGAATTCAAATATCTGATGCGGTTGCTGGGATGCGCCTTAGAAAAAAAGGAGATACCGGCGCCGGAGCAGGCGGTAGACTGGGAGAAACTCATAAAAATGGCGTCTTCTCAGGGGATATTTCCGGTGTTTGCATATACCGTTGGGAGATGTGAAGATGGCTTTGTGCCGGAGCCCCTTCGAAACAGGATGAAAGAGCTGTCACAACAGTATATTATTATGGAGTTGTCCAGGAAGATGAACACCCTGTATCTTCTTGGAAAGCTGGAGAGGCAGGGGGTCCAGGCCGTGGTTGTGAAGGGTTTTGCTGTTTCAGACTGCTATGCGATGCCTGAGACAAGGATATCGGGTGACGTTGATATTTTAATTGACAAAAAGCAGGAGAGAAAAACCCTTCATATTCTGGGCGACTGCTGCCAGAACATTAAAAAGCGCAAAAAAGGGGATCATCATTCGGTATGCTACCATCAGTCCATAGGCATTATTGAAGTCCATGTTCTGCTGTATGACGAATTTGTTGAGGATATCTGGTTCAAGGAGATGAAAGAAGCCGCCTTAATCCGCGAACCCTATGAGCGGGTTGATTGTGAAGGCGGGAGCTACTATACATTGGGAAAAACCGACCATATGATTTTTCTGGCTCTCCATATGGTCAAGCATTTTATACTGAGCGGCATAAATCTTCGGCAGATGCTGGATGTCACGCTGTTTTTTGCAAAAAATTATGAAAAAATAGACGCCGGCCGCTTTTTCGGCGTCTTAAGAGCCCTGCAGTATGAAACTTTTATATGCAATGTCATTGGCGCGGCGGCAATATACTGCGGTCTGCCTGCCGCCTGGCTGGATTTACTGCCGGTGCGGCCGGAAGAGGAAGCTATAGATATGATAATGGATGATCTTGAATCGGTCTGTTATCTGAGTGACGAAGATAGACAAAGCAGATTTGACGGCTGGCATGCATATACCAAAGCCAGGAGCGAAAAGTTCAAAAGTAGCAGGTGGTATAGGTTTTATATGAAGCGCAGGGCAATCCTGCCGGCGCTGTTTCCTCCCCGGGAACATATGATAAAAACCTATCCCGTTTTGGACAAATGTCCCTTCTTTATGCCGCTTTTATGGCTCCATCGCCTGTTCATACGCGGGGGACGCAGGATATTATTCAATGATATACCTGCAAATATTGTGGAAAATGAGAACGATATTTCCCAGGCGGGGCAGAGAAGAATGGATATGTTCAGAAATCTGGACATGATATAGACTAAGCGAATTTCCTTCAGCCTCAGACAAGATCAAATCAGCTTCTAATTCAGTGAAATCAGATATATTGGATGAAAGCTTCTACACATCTTTAAACAGCTCTTTTAGGTCCAAAGAAATGCCACTTAAACAGTCTTTAAAGTGAAACGGAGAGTATGTAGAATTAACAGATCGTTTAGATTTCAACGACAAGAAAGCCGCCTATGATGAGCAGTTTGACGGATATTATGGGATTGTAACCTCCGATGATAAGTAAAAACCGAATCCGGTAAGCGGTGAAAGCTGCTTACCGGATGTTTTTTGGTGCGCCACGCATGGCGCGTAGCTGGGCGGTGAAAGTCCGCTATGGGGGCTGGCAGTTGTCAACCATTAGCTTAAGGCAAGGGTGTCCTCCGCGAGGGGGAATCTGAAGGGAGCCGGCGGCAAAGTTCCGACCCGAGGAACACAAATCATATCAGGCATATGCTGTGGGATGAGCCTGCAAATCAAGGTAAAACCCGATAAACTGCACGGACACAGCATATGTAAATATAGCGGATACATGGGATGAAAGTTACCGAAGTCTGGAGAAAAGAAAGCAGAAAACCTTGCTGTGGCAAGGGCTGTCCGCAAAGAGATGCAGAACACGAAGGGTATGCGGGAGCGCTTACTGACAAGAGGATATCTGAAACAACAACACCGGCGCCAACAGTGTAGAGGACAAGCTTCTAGAGCGTATCCATAGTCGTGCCAACCTTAACAAGGCATACAAGCAGGTTAAGAGGAACAAAGGAGCACACGGGGTCGATGGGATGGAAGTAGATGCTCTTCTGCGATATCTCAAAGACAACGGGGAAAAGAGAATGTGATACCAACAACGGTGGACAGAGTACTGCAACAGGCAATAGCGCAAGTCCTGTCACCGGTATTTGAGCCACAGTTCGTGGAAACCAGCTACGGTTTCAGACCGAAGAGAAGCGCTCATGACGCGCTGAAGAAACTCGGACTTGACCACAACAAAGCCATTATGTTTGCATGCACGAGAAAAGGCTACTGGCGGATTGCCAATAGCCATATTCTCACTACCACTTTTATCAATGCCCGCTTAAAGCAGGCAGGGTATACATTTTTCTCAGACTACTACAAAACTGTTGCGGCGTAAACTTGGGAACCGCCGTTTGCGGGTCCGCATGAGCGGTGGTGTGGGAGGCCACTCAATTAATGGGTGGCCTCCTACCCGATTTACTTATGCTCTACCCCAACTATTAACATAGAGCCGATATTTTGTGCTTTTTATATTTTATTTTTCGTACAGAGGAGCCATCTTGTTTATAATGTCCGATATCTCTATATGCTGTGGACACTGCTCCTCGCAGGCCTTGCAGCTTACGCAGTCGGAGGGCTTTCCTCTGTTTGCGGTGGCGAACATAAAAGCCATCTCACTGTTGGCTGTGGAGTTATATACCAGATAGTTACTGTAAAGGTTCATAAGAGCAGGTATGTTTATTTTCTGTGGACACTGCTCTACGCAATAGTTGCAGCTTGTGCAGGGAACTCTCGGTATGCTCTTGAGAACATTTACCGCCTCGTCTATAACCTTCATTTCGTCATCTGACAGCGGCTTTAGGTTTTGAAATGTATTGATGTTGTCCTCCATTTGTTCCATGCTGTTCATACCGCTGAGCACATTAAAGACACCGTCCAGGGAAGCCACAAAGCGCATTGCCCAGGAGGCTAATGAAGCGCTTGGATCGGCTTTCTTGAGCACCTTGCTGACGGTGGAATTCTCGTCAGCCAGAAGGCCACCCTTTAAGGGCTCCATGATAATAATAGGTTTATTGTGTTTTCTGGCTACTTCGTATACTCCCCGGGATTTTACATCCTCGCTGTCCCAATCCAGATAGTTTATCTGAAGCTGGACGAATTCCGCGTCCGGATGGGCTGTCAGAATTGCATCCAGGTTTTCCGGATTGTCGTGGTATGAGAAGCCGTAATGCTTGATTTTGCCCTCAGCCTTCAGCTTTTTGACAAAATCCCATGCTCCCAGCTCTTCGCACCGTTTGTTTGTCATCGCGTTAAGGCCATGCAGGAGATAGTAGTCCAGATAGTCAGTACCCAGCCTCTTGAGGGATGTTTCAAAAACAGTCTGCATATCTTCGCTCTTCATAACATTCATCATATTGAGCTTTGAGGCGATCGTGTATTTATCGCGGGGATGGCGCTTTACAAGTGTTTCCCGCATGGCTTCCTCGGAACCCATATACACATATGCGGTGTCAAAATACGTAAATCCGGCCTCAAGGAACCTGTCCACCATTCTGTTAATCAGTTCCAGGTCAAATCCCGCGTCTTTTTTCGGGAGTCGCATAAACCCAAAGCCGAGCTTTCCTACGTTCTCACCAAGATACTTTCCAGCCATATTTAACCTCCAACAATGTGATATTTTACATCATACCATGCCCCGCTGCCATAGCCGCTGGTTGCCGCGTGGAGCGGCGAGCGGGGGCGCCAATAAGAACAATAGCTGCAGCTATTATACCACAGACGCAAAGGGCTTTTGGTACAATGAATGCTTTTGCAGCTATTATACCGTATTTTTTATAATAAAAAAGAGTTTTTTATAAAGTTTTTACAAAGAATTATAGTTTTTGGCCGGTTTAACCCGGAAATCCAGTATTTAGAGGGGAAAACTTACTTGTTTTCCGACATTCCGGAATATTTGTCTGTTTGTCGATTGACATATTCATGTCGGATATATATTATCTATATTGTATGATTCAAAAAATATAACATACTATAAGTTTAGCATGCTAAAGAAAGAAGCCGTGATTATGAGGAAAAGCAATTCACCAATAGCACCTGTTATAGGTTGTATCGTAATTCAAATTTGCGTAGGAATATTGTATCTGTGGAGCGTTTTTAAAACCCCGATAACAGAAGCGTTTAATTGGTCTTCAGAAGCCGCCCAAATGGTTTCCTCCTACATGCTGTTTGCATTTGTGGCCGGAAATTTAATCGGTGGTTTTATTAATGATAAAAAGGGACCGAAATTAACGGCGGTACTGGGCGTGGTCATGTTTTCCCTGGGCATTAGCCTGACGAGCCTGTTGAGCGCCAAAACTATAGGCTTGATTAACCTTACATACAGTGTTTTGGGCGGACTTGGCTCGGGGTTTGCCTATGGAGCGTGCGTGAGCTGTGTTCAGAAATGGCTGCCTCACCGCAGGGGGCTGGCTTCCGGGCTGGCTGTATCGGCATTTGCCTTTTCAACTGTGATCTTTGCCCCGGTTTCCAAATGGCTGATGGAAGTTTTCAAGGATACCGCAACGGGTATTGTTGATTTTAAATATGTGTTCTTGATATTGGGCGGAGCTTTTTTTGTGTTCGGAATAATCGGATGCCTTTTTGTGAAACTGCCTGATGAGAAATATTTAAGAGGGCTGCCTGTTGTAACCTCAGGCAGAGTACACACCGGCAAGGATTACACTCTTTTGCAGGCGATGAAAACTCTGCCTTTCTGGTGCATATTCTTTTCCATACTCTTTATAAACGGAACATGGACGCTGACCGTTCCGCTGATAAAGGACCTGGGAATTGAGCGGGGGCTGACCGAAGCAACGGCCATATTTGCAGTTTCCTTTACGGGAGTTGCCAATGCTCTCGGCAGGCTTGTAATGGCGGCATTATCGGATAAAATCGGGCGTACCGCGACCATCATTGTGCTGTCTGTCATAACATTCGTCGGCGCGGTGCTGATGATATTTATCGGGGGATACGCATATATCGCGGTAGTTGCCCTGATTGCGTTCGGCTATGGCGGGCCGGCATCTGTTAATGCGGCAATCACCACCGACTTCTTTGGGTCCAAAAACTCTGGTACGAATTACGGTGTGGCCATGCTGGCTCTGGGCTTTTCTTCGATCATATTCAACGCCATATCGAGCACCGTATTAAAAGGAAATGTAGTGCCAACCTATATTATGGCAGCCGCGACGGCGTTAGTGCCGATATTTATGATGATTGTCATTAGAAAGCAGCTGAAGAAAAAAAGCGGCTAAGTCAACAATGCAAACATGTTATATGTGATAAAAAAGGCTCTATGTCAATAGTATAGGTAGAGTATAAGTAAAAACCGAATCCGGTAAGCGGTGAAAGCTGCTTGCCGGATGTTTTTTGGTTCGCCACGCATGGCGGCGTAGCTAGGCGGTGAAAGTCCGCTATGGAGGCTGGCGGTTGCCAACCATTAGCTTAAGGCAAGGGTGTCCCCCAGCGAGGGGGAATCTGAAGGAAGCCGGCGGCAAAGTTCCGACCCGAGGCACACAAACCATATCAGGCATATGCTGTGGGATGAGCCTGCAAATCAAGATAAAATCCGATAAACTGCACGGACACAGCATATGTAAATATGGCGGGTACATGGGATGAAAGTTACGCGTCTTACCGTGGGAGGTCTCACGGACGCAAGGAAGGAATTAGTGAAATGCGGTTGAAACAAGATATGTCGTGAGAAGTCAGCAGAGGCCATAGTACCATGTAATAACATGGCAAGGGCTGTCCGCAAAGAGATAGTGCGGAACACGAAGGGTATGCGGGAGGGCTTACTGACAAGAGGATAACTGGAAACAACACCGACGCCAACAGTGTAGAGGACAAGCTTCTAGAGCGCATCCTTTGACATGCTAATCTTAACAAGGCATACAAGCAGGTTAAGAGGAACAAAGGAGCACACGGGGTCGATGGGATGGAAGTAGATGCTCTTCTGCGATATCTCAAAGACAACGGGGATAAACTGAGGAGGCAAGTCCTGGAGGGTAAATACCGTCCTAGCCCTGTCCGGAAGGTAGAGATACCCAAGGACAATGGGGAAAAGAGAATGTGATACCAACAGCGGTGGACAGAGTACTGCAACAGGCAATAGCGCAAGTCCTGTCACCGATATTTGAGCCACAGTTCGTGGAAACCAGCTACGGTTTCAGAAAAAGTCGGGAAAAAAGGGCTTCCGAAGTCAACATCATGACCTCGGAAGCCTTCGATTTCATGCTGGCCGATGTTACTAAATTATTCAGCCAAGAATTTCTTTGATAATATTCACCATATCGTTTGTGAGCGTACCGGGGCGGGGGCCGATGTAGACGACGTCGTCTTTTTTGTTGACGCACTTTTCTTCCACCCACTGAGCGTACCATTCCACCGGTACAAATAAAATACCGTCAACAGTTTTCGCTTCGCGTCCCATGTCGTACACGCGGCCCTCCATCATGATGCCGAGGTTATTCTCGGCAAAACAAAGCTGCCTGCCGTCCGCTGCCGTGACAAATGCCGTCAGACCGTCAGACTGGACCTTGGCGCCGAAAGCTGTTTCAAGAAACGACACCGGGATATAAGTATAGGTTTCCATAACGACGCGTTCGGGTTCCGGTTCCGGTCTGGTTCCTTCGGATCCGGGGCGTGGAATGGAGGGCATGGCATAATCCCGTTCAATAAAGACTGGTTTCTCCACCGGTACTTTTACATTGTCCACATAGGCAAAGCCGCTACCGTCCAGGAGCACCACCGCGTTTCTGTCGCCTTCGGGGAGATCCTCAAGAAGTGTGATTTTTCCGCTCTCATCGCGGCGGATCCGGCTGAACAGGCTGTCCCAAGCGCACTCAGCGTCGTCAGAGGACTGGTTATGCCCTTGGTTTGAATAGTCCCTGTAAACCAGAGGTGCTTTTTCGCCGATGTAATACGCCCAGTTCTCATTATAGGCAAGCTTTAGTCGGGGCGGTTTCGTGCAGCCATTGATCTCCATCCAAAACCGACGGTTTGCACTGTTGATGTCGGCCCGCTGGTGCCCCGGCTCAGTCACAATGGTGTCGAAGGTACCTCTGCTTTGCCAAACCGCCACGGGGCCGTCGTTGTACATGAGTTTATTACCATCGTATAATTTGGAGGGTGCTGTCGGGCCCGAGGTCATGCCGATGCCTGCAAGCTTATGACCGAAAAGACGCCCGTACTGGGTGCTGATCAGATCGCCCATCGACATTCCCTGTATGAAGATCCGACCTGTATCAATAGTATATTTGCTCTTCATGAGCTCAATGAGCTTGTCAATAAACAGCATGTCCTCGCTGGGAGTGGATCCTGCAGTAAATACTGACATGCCATTTTGCGGCATTTGAGGAAAAGCGATGATTGCCCCGGTTCGCTCAGCTATGCGATACCATGATGTTTCGTAGAACTGGCCGTAATCGCTTTGACCGCCGCCATGCACAGAAATAACCAGAGGAACAGCGTTTTCAGCCTTATAGCTGTCAGGAACATACTCAAGCCAGTGGTCTGTGCGGCCATCAATAACAGATTCCTGGAAAGCCAAGAGCTTGCCGCCCAAGCTCGGTGCGATTTCGGAATAATATCCTGAGAGCTCCAATTTCTTCGTAGCTACATCTAAAAGAGTGGACGCGGGACGGGGAAAAAGCCTTTCTGCCATTTTAGTCATCTCCCATAATTATTATTTTACTATAGTTAAAAATAAAGGACGCATGTTAGAATTGTCGTCTCAGTTGATGCCAGCTTAAGGTTTTGTAGAATTGCGTCGAATTAAAGAAACCGGAGATCCGGCGCAGTGTACCTGCAAAGGCGATTTCCTTTTGCTCAACTGAGGAAACGCAGATCAGCAACCGGTATCCGCGCGCGGCACAGGTGTTTTCAACAGCCTGAAGCAGCCGTGCGAAAAAGGGGTGATCCAGTTCCGGCAGGATGATACCGACGAGCTGTAATCTGCTTGAATGTAAAAACCACCGGCTGATACTTCAGATCAAAAATGGCGCACTCGACTTTCCAGCGCGTCTTGTCGGCGACATCACCGGGTTTATTAAGTACACGGGATACCGTCGCTGTTGAGACCCCGGCTTTCGCTGCAACATCTTTGATGGTTTACATATGGTAGCTCCTTTACCTAAGCTGCTGTTGTACTACCAGCATGATTGATATACACAGCCAAGAGCTACCACGTGCTTAAAATCCCAGAACCGCTCTAAGTTTTGCTGCCAGCTCGTGCCCCATACGTTCATGAATCGCAGCGGAGGGATGCCCGGAGGCCATCTGCTTGCTCCAGGGGCGGATGCCGCCAAACTTGAAACAGTGAACACGTTGATCCCCGGTCTCGGCTTGATATCTCGCTGCGGCGTCGCGAATAACATCGTACAGATAGTAATCCATAGGTCCCAGCGTGCAGAGGATATGCGGTTTACTGCCGTTGAGTGCCCGGACTTTTTTAAGGAACGCGGCGTATTTTTCCAGGAAACGTGCCTCTCCTACAGGCTCGTTGCCCCGCATTCGGATCATATTTGCATCATTTGTACCGATGTTGATAATCACAGCGTCAACTGGATGCGATTGAAAGTCCCATCGGCTGAATGTCGTCTTCGTATCGTCCATGCTTTCGTAAATCCGATCAGTGAACTCATACAGATCTTCCATGCCCGGCATCATAGGCATCGCTTCCCCGAAGCGGAAGCCCTCCATGGAGATGCCTGATACACAGATTGTCGAGAAATCCGCGTTGAGCGCGGCGCTGGCTAATGCCGCATATGTAATCCAGCCGTTTTCCTCCTCCGGCAGGAAAGGCGCCATCGGCGACGGTGCTTCAATACCATAGCCGCAGGTGATGGAATCCCCGACGGCTTCAATGCGCAGCACAGGATGCAGCGCAGTGTGTGGTATGAAACTGCCGTCTGTTTTGAGATCGAGAATGCCGCATTTACCACGCATGTTTTCTGAAAGCTTTACAATGCGTACCGTGTGTGGGCCTTCAACATCCGAGGAAAAAAGGGTGTATTCATGTTTGCTGGCATCGACTTTGAACCGATGAATGAGCGCCCGACTTCTTTCACCTGCAGACCCTTCTGTGGTAATACCGATATAGGGATACTCGTCAGGCTGGTCGGGACCGGCGATGTTTGACGACGGAATACCCAAAAGCGTTGCGGTGAGGGTCTTTCCGGTGAAGGTGCAGGTAAAACCGGAGCAGGTCCAGTTGAAGAATACTGCATGCCTGCGATCGTCCGTCAGAGTGCGGCCGTGAAAGCACAGGTAATCGCACAGCTCGCTATAAAAAAGCTTCTGCATTTGGGGTGCCTCCTAGATTTTTAAATAGCTGTTATCTGTTATGACAGTATTTCCCTCAGAATGACTGCCATATCGTGTGTCATATAGCCGATATGATCGGATATATAGAGCGCGCCGTCTTCCTCGGTTACAAACAGGCCGAAAACGTTTTCGGCGAACCACCGGACCGGAACGAAGAGGATGCCGTCAAGCGCCTGGCACTGTCTGCTCATGGAATACAGGCGATTATTAATAATGCAGCCGATGCTCTCGGCGGCGACCTGAAGCGACCTGCCGTCTTCTGTCGTCATTTCTGCGGTCCTGCCGTCTGTTTTACATTCCATATTAAAAAGCCTGCACAGTGTATTTACAGAAACATACATATATCTGTATGTTTCTATAACCTCATTTGTACCCATAACAGTGGCCTTGAGCTCGGCGATAAAGGGTGCGGCGTCCAGCGGAATTCGCTTATTATCGATATATGCGCTACCTTTACCCTCTACGAGGGCAATAGCATTCCTGTCACCTGCAGGCAGCTCCATCGGTTCATCCCGCAGCAGCTCGCCGGTTGGCAGGCGCCTTGAGCCGGAGAAAAGATACCGCCAGGCATACTCGGCATCGTCCAGCGATTGCCCGTGGCCTCTGAATTTCTCGTCACGGTAGATCAAATCCGCTTTCTCGCCCTTGTAATATGCCACGTTGTGAACGCCTTTGATGCTGATTTCCGGAGTTTCATGGCATCCGTTAATCTGTTTCCAAAATTCCCGGTTGGCGGTGTTGACCTCTGAGCGTGACCAGGCTGGGAATATTGAGGTATTATCCATCTCACCCCGAAATTGGTATACCGGCACCGGGCAGACATATTCGTTTAAATTGCCGTCTTTATCAAACAGGACCGCCGGACTTGTCGGGCCGGCTGAGCATGCGGCTGCGGCCAGCAAGTTGCCATATACCCGCGAAAACTGCATAGTCATAAGGTCGCCCATTGACATGCCCTGCATGTAGATGCGCGTACTGTCAATCCTGTATTTCTGTTTCAGTCTGTCAATCAGTGCAAGAATGAATTGGATATCCTCGTTACCCTCCTTGTCGATCGGCTCGCCTCCCAGATTGACCTTCCAGGCTTTTTGCTTACTGGCAGTGGGAAAGACTGCGATGAAATTCTCGCGTTCAGCAATAATTGACCAGGAGGTGAAAATGCACTGCCCCCAGCCATCCATTCCGCCGCCATGACAGGATATGACCAGGGGAACATCCGCCGTTCCGTCATATGTATCCGGGATATATTCATACCATACATTCTCTGAACCGCTGACAAGAGATTCCCGGCATTCCTGTAGTTTATTCGAATAAACCTGCGTGTTGCCACCAATATCATTGATGATATAATCCGTGCCTTTTAATGAATCCAATGGTGCAGGACCAGTCATGGGCCTTCCGGGTATAAGCTTAATTTTGTGCATTGCGTCGCTTCCTTTCAAAAAGTAATCAACGATTACATTATTTTTACATCTGCTTCAGCTGTTATGTCAATGTATTCACCGATGACCTTTCTGCAAATTATTAAAGAACGAAGTGTTATTGTTTGACATGAAAACAGTGCTATGGTATTGTTTTCGGCATAAGAAGGTATATTTACGATAATTTGAAAGGAGATTCCAATATGGCAGTTTTTGAAATCAGCTTCTTTTCCGATGCTCTTGGCCGCATCGCCCCTATGACGGCGATTGTACCCATTGAGCGACCACATCATTACGGCGGCAGCGGCAAACCCGCCTCTGAGCCATTCAGGGCCGTTTATCTGCTCCACGGTTATTCCGGATGCAATACCGACTGGATCCGCGGCTCACGGATTGAGCAGCTGGCCATGGCTCATAATATCGCAGTATTCATGCCATCCGGCGAGAACGGTTTTTATTTGGACGATCCAATCCGCGGCGCGTACTATTCAAAGCTCATTTGCGAAGACATAATCGATTTTACACGCGCAGTGTTCCCGCTTTCCGTTCGTCGCGAGGATACCACCATCGGCGGCTTCTCCATGGGCGGTTACGGCGCACTTCGGAACGGTTTGTACCGCAGTGATGTCTTTGGTAATATTATCGCGTTCTCCTCAGCCATTTTGACGGATGAGCTTGCCAACATGCGAGCGGATGAACCGAACCCCATCGCTCCCTACAGTTATTATGTCCATACCTTTGGCCCGCTGGATAAATTCCCGGGCAGTGATAAGGACCCGAAGGCGCTGGCGAAAGCGCTCCTCACAGAGGGTAAACCTGTGCCCAATATCTATATCGCCTGTGGGACGGAGGATTTCGGTATCGCACAGAATCGGGCATATCACAATTACCTTGAGGAGATCGGCCTGGACCATGTTTATATGGAGAGCGCCGGCGAACACAACTGGGCCTTCTGGGATGAGTATATTGAAAAAGCATTGTGCTGGCTCGATGAGATGAAGTAACCGGGCTGTGTCTCAAATATCAAATGTTTGACGGCAGCGTTTCTTTTTATATATAATGAGAGCGTTATTACACCCCGGTAAATCAAGGAGAGTGAGACGATGGCAACCATTAAAGACGTCGCTAAACGGATGTCGCCGTGGGCTCAGTCTCACGTGTTCTTAGTAATCGCGGGGTAATCAGTGACCGGCTAGTGTATATAAGGCAATGCGGGAGCTGGACTTTGGGCCCGGCGATATCGCCCGATCCCTGCAAAAACGAAAATCCTGCTACATTGAGGTCGTTGTGACGCAGGTGGATCATTTTTACTTCTCCCGTCTTTTGCAATCTGTCGAGGGTATCTGTGCTGAAAAAGGATATAAGCTGCTGTTTGGTAATATGGCTGTACCGATCCGTTATTCCCGGAAGAAGACTAAACCTGTGCCGCTGTAGCGGGTTCTCCTGCCGGCATGCCAAAAAGGCCGGGGCCAACAGGTTGAATTGTGCAGCCGGTACCGTGAAACTGAAAAGCCAGCCGCTGAATATGGCAGCCTTCAATTATCCGGATGGTCAATTGAAGCGTATCCTCAGATGTCCACGCGGCACTGACCAGCGCCTGGGACTCGTCGAAGATATTGTGCCTTCGGGTGCCGTCCGTGGCTGCTATCAGTTTCACGCTTTCCACTCCGCGACGGAAGGTGAAGGTGCATGTGTCCTCGCTGAAGTCCAGAATAAAGCCGGTAATTCTCGCTGGCGGTTCGCCACCGCTCATAAACAGCCGCATCATGTCTCCCAACATCAGTGTGCCGCCGGTCAGGCGCCACTGCACGCCATCGACCCGCTCGCGCATCGGACTGAAGGGGGAATAAGGTTCCCTCGGCAGCGCCAGCCTGCGCATCCGGGAAACCAGCGCTGCTGATGCCAAGCCGTTTTCAGGGAGTGTTTCTGTGCTCGGAATGAGATCAAGGAATTCCCAAATGACATCCAGTGTCTTTTGTGCCCAATGGGCGCCGGAGGCGTTCTCTGTGATAGCAATGATCATATCCTTGTCCGGCACCACAATAGTGAACTGCCCCATTGCGCCGTCCGCCCGGTAAACACCCTTCGGGCGGCACATCCAGATCTGATAACCATAACCCAGGAAATTATCCTTTGCCGGGGGATTTACCAGCTCCTCACTGGCGCTATCGTTTTGAAGCGTTGTGGCCAGACGTACATAATCCTCCGCCAGGATGCGTTCGCCGTCCCATACACCGCCATCCAGGTATAACTTCATAAGGCGCAAATTGTCCTCCGTCGTGGCAAACAAACCGCCGCCGCCGACCTCCATGCCGTCCGGCATCCGCATCCATCGCAAATTGTCCGCATTGATGCCGATTTTATCGAACAGGCGCGGCTTCAAATAATCATGCAGCCCAAGCCCTGTTTTTTGCCGTACGATCGCCCCCAGAAGGGTTGAGCCTGTGCTGTTGTACATAAATGTTGTGCCGGGAATGTGGTTTACGGGCGTCGCCAGAAAATCCCTGATCCAGTCAACGCTGGGACGGGGCATATCATCCATACCGCAGCCCATGGACAGCACATGATGTATCGTGAGCCTTTTAAGGTTCTCCGAAGGGTTAGCCGGAGATAATTCCGGGAAAATATCTATGATGCGCTCACTCAGCGACAGGAGACCCTCTGTATAAGCAATGCCCACAGCCGTTGCGGCGTACGTCTTCGTATGGGACTGTAGCCCGTGACGGATACCGGGCGCGAAGGGACTCCACCAGCCCTCGGCGAAAATTTTACCGTGCCGCATGAGCATGAGTCCGTGGGGCTCGGTAAAGCCGCTTTCCAACTGATCGATCAGCCAATGTACAGCTTCAGAAGGGATACCCACCGATTCCGGGGTGACCCTTTCAAATTCAACACGTTTCATTTCTAATTCTCCTTGTTTATATGCATATATTAAAAGCCCAGTTCTGAAAGCCATTCCGCGCAGAGCTCAGCCCAATGCATCACGTGAGGAAGCTTCATATCGAGATCGTTATTGCCGTCTGCCAGCGCCAGGCCGTGTGCGCCGCCGGGGAAGCAGTGAAGCTCAAAGGGGATATCGGCGCACTGGAGCTGCCAGGCTAAATTCAAAGAGTGCCTTGGGTCATCGCTGTTCGTCTGCCAGATGAAAAACGGCGGAGTCTCGGGTGTCAGATTGTTTTCTACGGATAGATATTGAGCTTCAGCCGACTCTGCTGCAGTTAAAGGCGACGGGCTGAAGGGTCGTGGAAAGGCTGTAGGAGAAAACGCACCATATCCCACGACACAGGCATCCGGACGGCAAGAGTAACGCTCAATCGGATCGGAAGCCGCCGGATTGCCACTGTCGAAATGTGTGGCGCAATTACCGGCCAGCATACCACCGGCGGAGAAGCCCATGACTGCAATCATATCTGTAATACCCAGTTTCTCCTGCCGGTAGCGAAGTGTACGGACTGCACGCTGCATATCCGCTATCGCGTCCCGGCGCGTGTAGGGCTCGAGACGGTAAGTCAGAATCGCAACGGCAAACCCCGCGCGGTTGAAAAAATCCGCTACATTAATGCCCTCGCAGCCTGTCCTCCAGGTAAAACCGCCGCCATGAGCGACAATGACAGTACCGCGTTTTTGCCCGTCCGGCGCGGGAATAAACACAATCGACGGTTCAATCTGGAGTGGGTCGCGGTTATCAAAGCCGGGTGTGCCATGCTCCCAAAGCCTGATTTGCTGAAAGCGCGCGATGGCATCGTTCCAAAGCTTCATATTCCCGGCGACGTCAAGGGTACCGTCGGGGTTGCGGTGTTTTGAGATATTCCGGATCACACCTTTCTCGGATACGAGCTGTGTCAGTACTGTGCGATTTTGTTCATATGCCATCAAACAACCTCCTGAAGAATTGATTAAAGCATGTTTTCAGTATATAGTCTGATAGTAAAATGTGTCAATAAAAATCAGGAGACGCATTTGTGAAATAATACGCACATATTTGTACAACAGCGAAGTTCATGAATACTGTTTGTATACCGAGCTTGCCCAAAATGTCAGGGCGGAAGCTGACTGGCTCAAGGAATATAGGCAGTGGTAAACGCAGGACAAAGGAGCTCTATATGAAAGTAGCGATCATGGTAAACAGAACGAATTTAGAACGTTATACTGCGCCGGGCGCCATACCGGCGGATTGGGAGCTGATCCATCTTGGCAACGGCGCTATCGATGAAGAAAAAATCATTGCCACAGACGCCGACGCCATATTAGTCGATCCAATGTGCACCGTTTCCGCTAAAGTAATAAACGGAATGAAGCATTTGAAGCTGATTCAATCTCAGGGGGTTGGATACAACTATATTGATATTGACGAGGCCAGGCGGGCAGGCGTCTTTGTAGCCAACTGTGCCGGCGCCAACGCTTCGGCTGTCGCTGAACAGGCTGTGCTCCTGATGCTGGCATTATTACGCAGCTTCAGAGAGAATGAAGATATGGTTTTTGCTTCACGTCAGATTGAGGCGAAAACACGCTGCTTTGAAAATGGGCTCATGGAACTGGGGGACTGTCATATTGGTATTATTGGAATGGGTGCCATCGGGTGTGCGACTGCCAGGCTGTTAAAGGCTTTCGGGAGCACAGTGAGCTATTTTAGCCGGCATGAGGTGCCTGATTGCGGATTCTCCCTGTTGTCGCTGGACGAGCTTTACGCGCAATGCGATATCATCTCTCTGCATGTCCCTGTCAATTCGGAAACAATAGGGATGATTAATAACACAGCTATAAATAAAATGAAACGCGGCGCTATAATTATTAACACGGCCCGCGGAGAAATCGTCGACCAGGAGGCCGTCTGCCGGGCACTCATAGACGGACGGCTCGGCGGTTATGGCACCGATACGTATACACCTGAGCCGGTAACGCCTGATAATCCGTTGCTGGCTCTGCCGCCGGCTGCCCGCAGGAAGGTAGCACTTTCCCCGCATATCGGAGGTATCACTGCAGGTAGCTTTTATCGTTATTTCGATATCATATGGACGAATATGAAAAGAGTCAGCGAGGGGCAGCGACCTGTCAATATTGTGAACGAAATGTGATCGGGTCCCGGTATTGTGAAGCAACTTAGAGGAGTATAAGAGGTAGCTATATGCTTGATCAGACCAAATCAGTTGAAAATGATGTCTGCAGCCTAATCAGTGCTCAGACTGCCTGGTCACCCCCGCCGATCCCTGCAGATATCCGGCACGGAGACATGCCTGGAGACAAGGTGAATATCAACGAAGATCATATCGTAAAAGCGAACACGATCTTTCCGAAACTGCTGGACTTGCTGTTGCCCGCTTTTGAGGGGAATCCATATCGCCGCGCTGTCGTTGCTGTCTGCGGCGGCTCCGGCGTGGGGAAATCGGGAACTGCGTCACTGCTGTCCTTTTACCTGAACAGTATGGGTATTGGCAGCTATACATTCTCCGGCGATAATTATCCCCATCGTATACCGAAATATAACGACGCAGAGCGGCTTCGGATATTTCGGCACAGCGGGATACGCGGGTTGCTGGCAAGCGGGGAATATACAAGCGAGCGTCATGTCATCTTAAAAGGACTTCAGCTTTCAGGTAGCGACGCGGATCCTGCGCGTGTCACTGAATACCCATGGCTTGCTGTCTATCAGCGGCAAGGCCGCAACGGTTTGAGAGGCTATCTGGGGACTGAGAATGAGCTGGATTTTAAAGAGCTTGGTGACATTGTCTCACAATTCAAAAGCGGCGCCGATGCAATCTGGCTCAAGCGCATGGGCCGGGAAGATACGGACCTCTGGTATGATTGTGTTGATTTCCATAACACGCATGTTCTGATGATCGAGTGGACCCATGGCAACAGCGATAGATTCCAGGGTGTGGATATCCCAATCCTTCTAAATAGTACACCGCAGGAAACGTTGGTTTACCGCAAAGCCCGAAATCGTGATGGCGGCGCCGACAGCCCGTTCATGACAATGGTCCTGGAAATTGAGCAGGAATTGCTCGTCAGTCAGGCTTCGAAGGCGAAAATAATTATAAGTAAAAGCGGTGAAATTCTGAGCTGGGATGAATACAGGCGGTTGATGGCGGCATGCACAAGCGATGATGTGGAGGCGGAATGATGAGTCGGCCTATTGACAGCTCTCCGATGCTAAACGCTTATCCTGACAGCATCGGTGCTAACCTCGGCGACATTGTTGGTTTCCTGCAAAAGCCCGAGCTTCAGGATGTGTTTGGTTCGTTCTATATACTGCCCAGTATTTTTAACACGGATCTTGACCGGGGCTTTTCCGTGATTGACTACAGCATCAATGAGCTGCTCGGCTCTCAGGATGATCTGGACGCGCTGCGCGCTCTTGGCATTGACTTAAAGCTGGACTTTGTCCTCAATCATGCTTCCGTTCTGTCAAAACAATTTCAAGATATCCTTTCAAAGGGGTATGACTCGAAATACAAAGACTTTTTCATCAACTGGAACAGCTTTTGGAATGGGAAAGGGAGGATGACGGAGGAAGGCTATATCCAGCCGGAACCGGAGCTTATCAGGGATATGTTTTTCAGAAAACCCGGGTTACCCATCCTGATGGTCCGGTTTCCTGACGGCTCGAACGTCCCCTATTGGAACACCTTCTACCAGGAGGTACGGTACAAAAGGGTGGATGCGCTGGACTTGATGGGTGCGATGGAAATACAATACGGCGCCGCTTCCGTACTCACTGATATCATTAATACGGCGCTGGACAGCGGAAAGAAACCGGCGGACATACCGTTCGGCCGCTTTGAACGCTACCGTGACGCTGTTATCATGATGCTGGAATCCGGGCGCAGATATCTGGGGCAGATGGATCTGAATATCGCATCACCCCTTGTCTGGGAGTTTTATGATGAAACGCTTCGTACACTGTCCGCCTACGGTGCACGCATCGTTCGGCTGGACGCTTTCGCATACGCGCCAAAAACGCCCGGAAAAAAGAACTTCCTCAATGAGCCGGAAACCTGGGATCTGCTGGAGAGGGTAAGGGCGCTGGCCGATAAATATGGCTTGACGCTTCTGCCGGAGATTCACGCGAGCTACAATGAAAAAACTTACGAAAAGATTGCCGCTCGGGGTTATATGACTTACGACTTCTTTCTGCCCGGACTTATCATTGACGCGCTGGAGCGCCATACGGGCGATTTACTTATAGCTTGGGCAAAAGAGCTGAGGGACAGGGGTATTCGCACGGTCAATATGCTCGGATGTCATGACGGGATACCACTGCTTGATCTCAAGGGGTTGTTAAATGAAGATCAAATTCAGAGCCTGATCGATATTGTTGTGGCGCGGGGCGGATATGTTAAGGACCTGCATGGACAGAAGAATGTGTATTATCAGGTCAATTCGACTTACTACAGCGCGCTGGGCGAAGATGACCGAAAAATGCTGCTTGCCCGCGCGATTCAGATTTTTATGCCCGGCAAGCCGCAGGTGTGGTATCTGGACCTGTTTGACGGCAGAAATGATCACGAGGCTGTGCACAGGGCAGGCGCCGGCGGACATAAGGAGATCAACCGGACAAATCTGACACTCAAGCAAGCCGAGGAAGCACTGAATAAACAAATCGTGAAAAACCAGCTTGAATTGCTGCGTTTCCGCGCCACCTTTCCGACCTTTGGTTTTGACGGTAGGCTACAAATAGCTGAAAGCACGCCTGGCTGCTTGAGACTCACATGGGAAAAGGAAGGCTTTTTAGCAGCTCTTGATGCGAACCTTAGCTCATATAGCTTTACCGTCATGGGTACCGATCCCGCCCGGAACATAGTTTATGCATACAGGCAGCTTTGAGGTGCCGTCGGTTTTGTACATTGGCCTTGGTCAAATGATATCTCTATTCCATCGTTTAACGGACATTTCATATCCCTTCGAAAAACCAGTAGAAAAAAACAAATTAAAGTACAAAAACCCGTTCGTATATCTATGGCTTAAAAACCACCGGTATGTGAACGGGTTTATTTTAGGTATTTTGTAGAAAGGTGATAAAAATGCTCTACAGGGATATTCATGCGATGGATGGAAAACATTCGTATTCTGGTATTAATGACACCTGAGTTTCCGTGTGTTATAATAACAAAAAATACAATTAATAGATGAGGTGAAGTTATGGGTAATCTATCGAATCTAGACCGGCTTTTAGAAAATTTTATTAAAGACGGCCCTCCTGGATCAGGTTTGTTAGTATTTCAAGGCAGTACACCAGTATATGAACGTTATCTGGGTTATGCCGATTTAGAAAACGGAATTCAGTTTAATTCCGGAACTATTCTGCAACTGGCGTCAATGACTAAATGTATAGCTGTTGCAGCTGTTATGCAGCTTTACGAGCAGGGAGAATTTCTGCTAACCGACCCGGTAAGTAAATTCATTCCATCATATAAAAATCAGAAGGTATTTAAAATGGATGGTCGGGGCAATATCATTGCCGTCCCTGCGAAAAGCGAAGTCACAGTTGGTCATATGTTTGATATGACCAGCGGTCTCACCGTTTCATGGGACTGGGAAAATCCAAACAGTAAAGGGATTACAGCAGTCTACCGCAAGCTGGAAGAAGAGGGTAAGTACACCCTTCAGGAATTTGCCAAGGCTGTCGGAGAAATACCGGCCGCTTTTGAACCGGGCGAACACTTTTTTTATGGTCAGAGCCATGATATTTTAGCCGCAATTCTGGAGGTAATCACAGGCATGACCTTCGGTCAGTATCTGAAGGAATACATCTTTGAGCCGCTAAATATGCCGGATACGCACTTTTTTGTGCCTGAAGAAAAGAAAAACCGAATAGCTGTGCTTTACAATCTAATGGGCGGTAAACGTACTCCGGGACAATTACCTTCATTCTTCAACACCAAGACGTTTGAGTCCGCATGTGGCGGTCTTTATGGCACTCTTGAGGATTACAGCCATTTTGCCATTGCAATGACTACAGGCGAGTATAACGGCGTACGCCTTTTGAACGAAAACACCATTCGTTTAATGGCGATGAACCGGTTGAATCCACAGGCAATGAAAGATTTTGAAAATGCCTACTTGGCCGGCTATGGGTATGGTCTTGGCATGCGCACGTGCATAAATCCGGCAGCAAGTAACACAAGCATTGGTGAATTCGGCTGGACCGGTGGCTTTGGCACATATGTTCTTATGGATCCCGTTAAGCAGATCACTATTGTTTATGGGCATAACTCTATGCCAAATCTAGAAGAATACATACATCCCCGTATCCGAAATATTGTTTATTCCGCGTTATAGACTACCAATGGGGCTATTTTCATATTCGCCCGCGTGGGACAGGGGATGTTACTATGTCCAATCGGTACAGCATTATAGGAAACCAGCAAGAATGCATATATGTGACATTAATGAGATATAGTGGGCCTGTTGAACCAAGGGGAGTGCCAAGCAAATAAATCGTTCCCCTACATCGATGACGAAATGGATGGATTCTTTAGCAATCTTAAATAAGATAAAAGAAAAGCAATGGCTTGCTGATTGATTTAAAGTGCCCCCATGTCAACGGCAATAAAAAAGATGCCTATTATAATCTCTGCAAACCAACTTAAGCAGGTATTGCAGAGGAGATGTGCAAACGAAGCGCTGGCAGTCATATCACTACGATACGGCTGCCAGAATTTAATTTATCGACATATCTAAGTACATAACGAAAGCTGCTAAGAGGATTTGTGTAAACGGTCAATAGAAATACAGCGTTTTAGGCCGATAAAATGCAGCACTGCCACCTGATTTTCTGGAAAATCCTTGCCACATTTTTGCACTAATTTTCAGGAGAAGAAATTCTCATAACTTCAGTATCCTCTCCCGATGAGCCAGTCGGTAACTGCCTCCCTCCATATCAAAAACTTCGCATTTATCGTTGTACAGGTAGCAGAAACCATAAAACGATGAGCTTTTCAAAAGATACGAAAATGTATCGGTAAGGATGTATGGCAGTACTTGGCAAAAGCTAAGCAGCATACCGGAAGGCGAAGCGTCAAATCCTGGTAACCATTCACTATCTCGAAAAGATTAGCCGGAAAAGAAAGTAGTTATCCACATTAAGGTGGATAAAAAAAGCAACAAATGTGCTTATCCGAACATCCATTCGGAACGGTGAAATGGTATCACGGAGCATATTATTTAATTATGCAAGGGTAAAGAAAAAAGCCGCGGCGGAATTGGGCCTTAGCTTCCTTGCGTATATTATGAAAAGAGCAAAAAATATTGTAGGAGTAAAGAGACTGATAGCGGCCATGAGATAGGCCGTATTTTAAAAAGCAATTATATTTTAATATAGAAACAGCCCCAAAGACGCCAAAAAGTCCGCAAAATGCGGACTTTTTAGACAAATTGTGGTGGAGGCGAGGGGAGTTGAACCCCTGTCCGAAAGAACTTTGGAGGGACTTTCTCCGGGCGCAGACGGTTATTGTAGCAAAGTCGCTATTTCCAGAAATCCAAAAGGCAAACCGTCACGCCTTACGGTTCTGTAGCTTCATTATTCATGGCGCGGGCAAAGCTTACCGCGCTCACGTTCACCACTAAGTCACGCCCCGGCCCGGATCGTGGTCCTTCCGGGTTGGACGAGCGGCTTTAAGCAGCCGCTAGTTGATAATTGTTATTGTTGTTTAATTTATAAGTTTGCCCGTTTTAAAGAGGTCAGGCTCCTCTGCCCGCTTATCCCGCCTCCGTACCCCCGTCGAAACCGGTACGCCCCCATATAAAAGGCATACAGGGAGCGGTAAATACTCTACGATATATATTATGCTACTCCTGTGAGCATAGTATACCATACAGATGTTCTAAAATCAATGACGAAACAGACTGGAATGAGAGGCAATTGTCTACATAAATCACAGTGCCGGCCACCCTGACGAATCATGTCCAGACAAGGAAATTGCTGGTACCGGTTACACTTTTTCCGGCGCCGGGTAGTCAATTCCAAATGTTTCTACGGAAACTTTTTTTATTTTTTGCTCGGTTTTCGGTTTGTCCATATGGTCTCGCGGTGTGTTTACGATGGCATCCACCACGTCCATACCGTCTGTAACCTTTCCGAAAGCCGCATATGAGCCGTCCAGATGAGGGGCTTTGTCCGTCATGATAAAAAACTGGCTGCCCGCCGAGTCGGGTGCCGCCGCTCTGGCCATGGAGAGAACGCCCCTGTCATGGGCAAGGGAATTTTTAAAGCCGTTGCTTGTAAACTCGCCTTTTATGCAGTAGCCGGGGCCGCCTGTTCCAATGCCTTCGGGACAGCCGCCCTGAATCATGAATCCGGGTATTACCCTGTGAAAAATAAGACCGTTGTAGAAGCCGGAATTAATAAGTGATATGAAATTATTCACGGTGTTGGGAGCTATATCAGGATAGAGCTCAGCGATTATAACACCCGCGTTCTCCATCTCGATTTTTACTATTGGATTTTGACTCATTTGTTTTCCTCCCTGATATAAATATATCATTTTTATTGTTCCGGGTTATAAATCCCTTGATTTTATTGTTCTTTCAATCTCTCTGGAGGCATCCTTTCTTGCCTCGGACTCTCTCTTGTCGTGAAGTTTCTTTCCTTTACAAAGGCCGAGCTCTACTTTAACATATGGTCCTTTGAAGTAGAGTGATAGGGGAATAAGTGTAAAGCCATCTTGCTTTATGCGGTTGCCCAGCCTGATTATTTCCTTTTTATGCATCAGAAGACGCCTGGGACGGAGCGGGTCCTTGTTGAAGATGTTGCCTTTTTCATATGGGCTGATATGCATTCCTCTTAGAATTAGCTCTCCGTCCTTTACGATGCAATAGGAGTCTTTAAGATTAACCGCTCCCTGGCGAATGGACTTTACTTCGGTTCCCGACAGTGAAATGCCGGCCTCAAAGCGCTCTGCTATGAAATAATCATGAAATGCTTTTTTGTTTTTGGTTATGGTTTTTATACCGGGTGCCCTTGGAGACATTTCGAAGCCGACCTCCTATCTAAAAACTGATGTATAAATGGTTTGCTCAGCTTTGACGCAAACCATTTATACTGCCGGTTGGTATCATATGGCCGTAATCTATATCTTGTCCTTTGTATTCATATATACAATGAGGTCCACAATCTTGTTGGAGTATCCCCACTCATTGTCATACCAGCTTACCAGCTTGACAAACCTATCAGTCAGAGCAATACCTGCCTTCGCGTCAAATATCGAGGTGTGGGGATCGCCGATAAAGTCGGAGGATACGACCATTTCCTCAGTGTAGCCCATAATACCCTTGAGCTCGTTTTCCGAGGCTTTTTTCACCGTGGCACATATCTCGTCGTATGTGGCGGGTTTGGCCAGGTTGACGGTCAGGTCCACAACAGATACGTCCAGGGTGGGAACACGAAATGCCATTCCGGTGAGCTTGCCGTTGAGCTCCGGAATAACCTTACCCACAGCCTTTGCCGCGCCGGTGGAGGAGGGGATGATATTGCCGGATGCCGCCCTTCCGCCTCTCCAGTCCTTTACCGAAGGTCCATCAACAGTCTTCTGGGTTGCGGTTATAGCATGGACCGTTGTCATAAGCCCTTCCGTTATGCCGAAGTTATCGTGAATAACCTTTGCCAGAGGGGCCAGGCAGTTTGTTGTGCACGATGCGTTTGATACGATGTTCATTGAAGTGTCGTATTTATCATTATTGACGCCCATGACAAACATGGGAGCATCGGATGAGGGAGCGGAAATAATGACCTTTTTGGCGCCGCCCTTGAGATGGCTTTGGGCCTTTTCCATCGTTGTGAAAAGCCCCGTGGATTCCACCACATAATCGGCTTGTACAGATGACCAGGGAATAAGGGAAGGATCCTTTTGGGAAAACACCTTAATTCTCTTGCCGTTTACAATAAGACTGTCTCCGTCCGCCTCAACGGTACCTTTAAATCTACCGTGAACGGTGTCGTATTTGAGCATATACGCCATATAGTCGGCGGTGATGAGATCGTTTATGCCGACAAATTCAACATCACTGCGATCTATACCCGCTCTGAAAACCAGCCTCCCGATTCTGCCAAATCCATTGATACCAATCTTGATAGCCATTGTTAACCTCCTGTGTTTGATAATCATATAATGAGCTATCCGGGCAATATTATGTTGCCGCGGAAAATGATAATAATAACATCATTATATCCATATGGAACTGATACAATCCTAAATTCCTGCCTGGTCAATTGTAATCCCAAACCGGGGTTATTGCAAGAGGGAAGGAAATATTTAGGTATTGTTTACACTCTTTTTACAAAAACTAATCAGGGCTTGTGGTGAGTATATAAAGATATATTTTCAATATACAGACCCTTTGGAAAGATATATGGAGGGGCGCGCAGACATGGACGAAAGACAAATTATAGACAGAATGCTTAATCTACAAAAGGAAACTGATGAGAAAAACACCAGCCGGCTTATAAATCTCGAAGATATCCTGGTTGAAATGAGAAACGCGCTGAGTGTATCCATCGCGGCTTCCTCGATGCTCTCGGATATCCTGAAAGACAAAAAAGAGAAAAAGCTGCTGGTTTATCCGGCAATGATAAGACACAATCAGCATAAGCTGCTTAAGCTGATTGAAAACATTGAAAATATCACTGCTTTTGAAAGAAACCTGCTGTTTCTGGAACCGGAACCGACAAACATAAACATTTTATGCAGAGATATAATGGGCACTGTATCGGCGCTACTGTCTGAAATCAGCTTTGAGTTCCGATGCCGAATTGAAAACCCGCTAATAATGGCAGACGGTGTAAAGCTGGAAGCCATGCTCCTGAATCTTATCTCCGCCTGCATAAAAAACATGCCTGAAGGAAGGGGAGTTGACATGGTATTGAATGAAAGCCCGGGATATGTCATAATTACCCTGATATGCGCCATAGACGGCATTAAGACATTTCGGCCACATGAGGGTTATGAAGAGCATGAAAACACCGATTTTATCTCAGAACCCGGCAGAAGCGCGATTGGTATAGCTGCCGCTCGGAGCATCGCCAGACTGCACGGAGGCAATTTATATACAGGCTTTGGCGAAAATGAGGGGGTTTTCTACAGCGCAGCGATCCCGGACAGGCTTCCTGATGATGCCAGGATTATACGGGGCGGAATATATTCATCGGATGCCATGGGCAGGATTCTTACCGGTCTGGCCGACATACTGGACTACACCCATTACATGGAGCCCTTTGACGAGTCGTGACAGAATGAAAAAGCATCCGCGGGTTGAACAACATCTGCCATCAGCCGGCGGGTTATAAGAAGCAGGAGACCGCTATGATGAAGTTTATACCGTATGAAAAGCTTTCAAAGAAAATGAAAAAGGAGCATGACGCGAAGAAACGCCGCTCCTGGGGAGGAATAAATCCCGTAACGCGAAAACCCAAAAATCCAAAAGCCTATGACAGACGCAAGGCCCGGAGAATCATCGACGAAATCTCCGGGCGCTATTTTTTGCCGGCGCGGCTTTTGGCACCGTCAATCATTATCAGGCGGAGCCTGCTGTATGAGTATGTATTAAGGGGCCTGTTATCGGCGTCATAGGAGTGGGTGGCAATCAGTATACCATCCGGATTCGGGCTTTTTCCTATTTCCACTATAAACAGCGAATGGGAAAAACGTCTGCCGTCAAAACTCAGCTGAATTATATCGCCCCGGCGGGCCATTTGGAGGGGAGCCTCATGGCCGTAAGGCCCATCGTCCTTATTGGAGATGAGGAATCTATACAGATATTCCACGCCGCTCCAGGCGGCACTTCTGGAGGAGGGGGATATGTAATACCAGCCCAGATCCGGCGTATAGTTCATAATACCGCAGCCTGCGTATATGCACTGGGAGACGAAATTTGTGCAGTCGCCGCCTATATTTTCAAAATCATAATATTTTGGATTGCGCCCATACGCCCATTTATGGGCATATGCAACGGCTTTTGATACATTATAACCCATTAGGCACCTGTCTTCGGACATAATAATCAAAATAAAATGTGATTAAACATAACGATATGTTATTGTATGTGTCAGTCTTCACTGATATATCATTTTTAACAATCCACCGAATTACATTATTCGGTATTCAAAAGAAAAATCCTGCCGAAGACCCGACAGGATTTTTTATAACCTTTTTTCAGGTATAAAAACATTCGCCCTTCGTCTGTTAACAACTCAATACTGTCAACTATAGCCTGGAGGAAAGCAGCTTATTTACCCCGTTTATATAGGCTTTTATACTGGCCTCGATTATGTCGGTGCTCAGGCCGTGCCCCGTGAATATTTCATCGCTGTCAGGATCCTTGAGCTTTACCATTGCCTCTCCCAGTGCGTCCTCGCCCTCTGTTACGGATTGGATTGTGTAGTTGACAAGCTCGCCGCCGGTTTTGGTTATCCGCTCTATTGCCTTAAAAGCTGCGTCTATGGGGCCGTAACCGATAGCGGCATCCATTATGACCTCATCGCCCATTGACAGCTTGATAGAGGAGGTGGAGGAAGTATCGGAGCCTGACTGGATCGAGAAGCTCTCCAGAGTATATATCTCCCCATCGCTCAGCTTTTCGGCGCCCACAAGGGCAATCAAATCCATGTCTGTTATGGCTTTCTTCTTATCAGTCAGCTTTTTGAACTGGACGAATATTTTCTCCAGTTCCTGTTCGGAGAGCTCATATCCCAGCTCTATGAGCCTGGCTTCGATGGCGTGTCTGCCCGAATGCTTGCCCAGCACCATCCTGTTTTTCAGGATTCCTATACTCTCCGGCGACATTATCTCATATGTGATTGGATTGTTCAGAACTCCATGCTGATGTATTCCGGCCTCGTGGGCAAAGGCATTTGCGCCCACAATTGGCTTGCTTGGGTTTATGCTCACC
Organism: Clostridiales bacterium; assembly: GCA_012520295.1. Taxonomy (GTDB): domain Bacteria; phylum Bacillota; class Clostridia; order Oscillospirales; family Oscillospiraceae; genus JAAYOP01. Next base: position 35,219 of record JAAYOP010000031.1, read on the forward strand.
CCCGTAATTGTGGACAGGAGCCTGCTGGTTTTGTATATCTGTCTTGTATTTATGCCTGTTTCACAGCCATAGTAATCCTTCTTAGTGTTTAGCGCCATGACCAGCTCTTCCAGAGCCGCATTTCCCGCCCGCTCACCGATGCCGTTTATGGTGCACTCCACTTGGGTCGCGCCTGCCCGTACGGCGGCTAAGGTATTGGCTACGCCCATTCCCAGATCATTGTGGCAGTGGACGGAAAGCTCCGCCTTTTCAATGCCCTTTATATTGTCTTTAAGGTAGCAGATTAAAGAGTACATCTCATCGGGAGTTGCATATCCCACCGTGTCGGGAACATTGATCACCGTTGCTCCTGCTTCAATGGCTATGGAAAAAACCTCAGAAAGGTATTTCCAGTCACTGCGGGAAGCGTCTTCGGCCGAAAACTCCACATCCTGGCAGAGGGATTTGGTATAGGACACCAGTTCTCTCACCCTGTCCAGAACCTGCTGTCTTGTGGTTTTCAGTTTGTGCTCCAGGTGTATGTCGCTGGTAGCGATGAAAACGTGAATTCTGGGGCGCGCCGCGTTCTTTACGGACTCATAGGCGCGATCAATGTCTTCCCTGACAAGGCGGGAGAGACTGCACACGACAGCGCTTTTAACGCAATCAGATATTGCTTTGATTGATTCAAAATCTTCGTTTGATGATGCGGCAAAGCCGGCTTCTATGACATCTACCCCGAGGGCCTCAAGCTGCCTGGCCATCTCGATTTTCTCTGCAGTATTCATGCTGTAGCCCGGCGCCTGTTCGCCGTCTCTGAGGGTGGTGTCGAATATTTTTATTCTTTTCACAATAACCTGACCTCCTTGTTTAAAAATCAAAAAGGCTTCGTCTCATCCAGAGACGAAGCCTGAAACTCCGCGGTACCACTCCAATTGCTGCCATTGGGCAACCTCTTTACAGTATCGGACACAAAGGCATTACTCTGTGCTGTGTCGAATACTTTCCCGGATAACGGTGGGATGCCGGTCGCACCTATTCACAGCAACAAGCTGTTTTCAGCTGACTGCTAAAGGGGGAGAGACTCAAGCTTGACGTATTGCCTCGCACCGGCCGGCAACTCTCTGAAAGCGTTTCCCCATGAGTTTATGTCCCTTATCATGGCATTTTAGGGTATTAATTTATTAACGCATATATTACATCATAGTATGAGGGCTGTCAAGAACTTTTTTGGGATGTTGGAAGAATTGTTAAAAATTGACCATACAGGCTTTTGCCTCGGGGCTTTGTATGGTAATATCAACAAAGGATCATAATGAAAGGCCGCCGCCTTTGGCGGCGGAACGGATGGATATATGAAAGCATCACTGGTCATAATGGCGGCCGGTCTGGGGGCACGCTACGGAGGGATTAAGCAGATAGAACCCGTCGGACCTGCCGGAGAAATATTGATGGAGTATTCCATATATGATGCCATACGTTTTGGCGTTTCAAAGGTTGTTTATATTGTGAGGCCCGATATTCTGGAGGATGTTAAAAGATTGTCGGGCAACAGGCTGGCAGGGCATAAAACCGCCGACGGCAGGCCTGTCCAGGTGGAATATGTACTGCAGAGCTTATCAAATCTGCCGGCCTTTTACCGTGTTCCTGAAGGGCGAACCAAACCCATGGGAACCGTGCACGCAGTTTTATGCGCAAAGGACGTTGTAAATGAGCCTTTTGTGGTTATTAATGCCGATGACTATTATGGTGTGGAAGCTTTACCCGCTGTTTTCAGGGAGCTTGAAAAGATGGAGCCGGAGGGCATGGCATGTATGGTGGGATACAGACTAAAAAATACGGTATATGATTTCGGTGCTGTCACCCGGGGGATAAGCAGGCAAAAAGACGGTTTACTGCAGGGGATAAAGGAAACATATAAGATAAGACGTTTTCCGGACGGTACCATCAGAGATACGGGTATATCGGAAAAGGGCAGGGTCCTGGACCCGGATTGTCTGGTTTCCATGAACATATGGGGGTTTACACCCTGGATATTCAAGGTATTGGAAGACTGTTTTCACGAGTTTTTAAGAAGCCTTCCTCCTGAGGATATGAGCAGTGAATGTCTTCTGCCAGTTGCAATTGATGCTATGGTAAGGGAAAAACAGCTTCTGGTTGCGGTGCTTGAGACCGGCTCGACCTGGCTTGGTATAACATATAAAGAGGACAGAGATTTTGTATCCGACGAGCTCAAAAAACTGCATGACAGGGGAATATACCCTTTAAAGCTGTATTGACAGCAGGTTTTACTATATATCCTTTCCCAGCCTTTTACAGCGTTTTCTCAGCAGGAGCATCAGCGGCACTGGGACAAGACATACCAGGCTGCACAATAAAAGCGCAGTGGAAAAGTTCCCTTCAGCGCCCACAACAGCCGCGATTTTTCCAAAGACAATTGAAGAGGCGCCGATGCTGATGAGCACCAGCCCGTAATTAGCCCCTGAGTGCCTGGCGCCGAACAGCTCGGTGGTTATGACCGGATTTATGCCCGAGGTGCCTCCATAGGCGAAAGCTATGAAGAAAATTCCGACCACAAACGCGGCTCCTCTTGCAAATATCATAACCGCGCAGGCTGCTGATGCTATAAAAGCACAGACAATGGCCGCCCTGGTGCGCCCGAGCCTGTCTGAAACCAGGGGCGCGAGGATTCGTCCCATGGCATTGGCCACGCCGGTAGACATGACCGAAAACAGCCCCATAGTCTCAGACATACCCCTGGCCGCGGCAAGGGTAGTTATAAAAGGCACCAATAGAAGATACCCCGCCGAGGATGTGAAGGCGGAAAACAAAATATAGTAGTAAGAGGGACTTTTGAGCATCTGAGAGGGCTTAAACTGTTTGATGTTGTCTGGAGGTATAACTTTGGTTATTTCTGAATAATAGTATTCCTTGTCTGGGTTTTTCATAAAAAGGGCGGCTGCCGCTGTCAGCACCAAAAATATGACTGACAGGGTCCGAAAAGTAATGGGAACGCCAACTGAGTTGAGCAGAGATTGGGTGATGGGTGTAAGAAGGACAACGGAAAGCCCGAAGAAGCTGACTGATAAGCCGGTGACAAAGCCCATACGGGCCGAATACCATTTCTGGAGGACGGCCAGGACGATGCAATAACTCAGGCCGCATCCAAAACCGCTCAGTAGGCTGTAGGTCACATATATCATGTATGGACTTTTCGAGGAGATAAGGGATGTGAGAAACATGCCGAGGGAAAACATTATGCATCCGGCAAGGGCAGTCACTCTGGGATGAACTCTCTCCTGCAACAGTCCGCCGGTTATGTTTCCGGCCACGAAGAACGCTATCATAAGAGCCGAGGTCATCGCCACATCAGATGAGCTCCAACCGTGAAAGCTTACAACATGGGGCTGAAATACACTCCACATATACAGTATTCCAACACAGAGCATTATGACCATTCCGGCAATGAGTACGATAGGTTTATAGAGGTTATTAGATTTCATAAACTTTATCTCCACAATTTTACCGTTATTTTACCATAGCCTTTGGACTAAAAGCAATTGGCTTATATAGGCTTACACATATTAACATGTAATAAACAGTGATATAATATATATAAAAAACTCTTGCATTTAGCTATGGAGTGTGCTATTATGTTCCTGACAGAGGTAAT
>JAAYOP010000032.1 GCA_012520295.1 Clostridiales bacterium
CCAACAGCCTAACATGCCATGTACTCATCGTCAACAGCTTTCGCGGCATAAACGCTTAGGCTATTGTCTCATTAGCTACCGTTTGATGACCGAGGTAATTTACACACTAATTTGGACTTGACTCTGCATGGGATGTGCAAAACGCACATTCAATGCAGCTTTCTTATTTCAAATACTTTATAATTATCATAAGGTGAGAATATGAAAAAAAGGTTGTTTTTCAAAATAGGTAGGTCTCTAACTGCAGCGCTGACTGTTTTAATGATTGGCACACTGCTCATTGCATATGTGCCCCTTATTACCAGCAGCTTTGCAGCGTTTAGTGATGGTCTGTCCGTAAAAGAAAAGACAGTAATTCAAGACGAAGAGTCTGGTCATGAACCTGATGGGCTGAAAGACGGTCAGGTTTATGCATGGAAAGACGTTGATATGGGAGATCCTGATGACGGCAAGTTTAAGGTAACACTAGCCGCCATAGGTCAAGAGTTTTACAATCAGCCTATTAGCGTTATCTTCGTACTAGATGCCTCCAACAGCATGTCTGTAGATGATAGGATAGTTAAAGTCAAAGACGCACTTAATAAAATTTCATCCGATATCTTTAAATCAAATATAAACAACGAATTAGCTCTTATCGCATTTAATAATGGAAACGTAATATTAAGGGAATTGTCTAATTATGCTCTGGACCTTGAAGTAATAACTCACGATGGTAAACTTGCATTAATATCAAAAAATGAAAATAAAAAGATAGGAATCCATATTGAAAAAGGTACCAATATTCAGGGCAGCATTAATAGCGCCTATAGAATGATTTCGAGCGTAACTCTTTATAGACCTTATTATAAACCTGTTATCATTTTGCTGACAGACGGCGTCCCCTGTATTTATCACGAAGATTATAAAAGTTATCCATTAGCGGACGGTTATGATTATGTGGAAAATGCAGGCTTTATAGTGGATGGAGACGGTGATCCAACCAAAATTGATGGCATTTACAAAAGAAAAGGAATGAATGCCGCTGCATATACGATAATGCAAGCAGTACAAGTACAGCGTGCAATACCTGATCTGGACATATATACTATCGGAGCTATTAAAAATAGCCTTACAGAAGCTGTTCTTAATCCTACCCCAGAGAACATCAAAGCCTGTACCGGGGCAGGAACGCCTCTGTATAAACTCCTCGGCTATAATGATTCTACAGAGATTGACGATTTTTATTATTATCCAAGAGATTATATCTATAATCAATCATTTTCAAATCTATATAACATTTTGAATGATAGAATAATGCAAAATTATTTCAATGATTATAAATACACATTGCATCCAAATAAAAATATTGTATTCACCGATAAAATCGGCTATGGCTTCAAAATACCCGAAAGCCTTACCATGACGATGAGCAGCGGTACATACAACCTTATTTATGACAATGATACCAAACAATATATACCTCAATCTGGTACCATAATACCTGACGGGATTTCAGTAACAATTTCGGAAGATAGGGTATTAACGTGGGAGTTCCCGGCTTCCGAGCTTCCATTAAACTATTATGATGCTAATGGAAATTTGAATGAAGTACCTCCCGCAAAGCTAACATTTGTTTTGGAGCTTGACCCGGAAATTGCCCAGACAGATGTTGATTACTATACAAATTATGACGATGAACCGGGTGACAGCACTCCCGGGGCAGTCGCAAGGTTCTACCCTGATACATCAAACGATTTTTATAGCTTCTATGCTGAATCCTATAGAACAAACAGTGTATTACCATCAGCACATGAAATCGAGATGGACGAGACTGGCAAGATCATGCTCGTGTCATCCCCTGAGGATCCGAAGGAGCCTGAAGACCCGGAAGATCCAGAGGATCCTGAGAACCCGGAGGACCCTGAAGACCCGGAACAGCCAGAGGACCCGGAGGACCCGGAGGAAACTGAGGAGCCTACAACTCCGTCAAATCCGGTAATCCCGTTGAATCCATCGCCTTCTTCCCCCTCCCCAACACCTTCTCCAACGATAACGCCTGAGCCATCCCCCGCCCCGGAGCAAACTTTTGAACCGGAACCATACCCCGAAACCGGGATACTGGGCGATGTGGACAAACCAGATGACGAAACCGGAGTCGCGGGAGAATATGAAAAGCTTCCGCAGACCGGCGGTATATCGGTATCAACAATACTGGGACTTATCGGTATAGCTTTAATGGCTGTTGGAGCAGTTTTTTACTCCTTCAGGAAAAGGCATTCAACAGGAAAGCAGGAATAAAGCATCTTTAAACCTCAATAAATTATATATTTGCCAAGAGTGTGGAGACTGGCAGAAATTTTGTGTAAATAAGATTAATAATCTTCCTTGATGGCAAGAATAGGAATAGAACTTATTCAAACCTGAAAGGAAGATTATTTTATGTCAATAGTACCAAAAGAGGCCATACGAGATCTAATCAAGCAGCATAATTTTAGCAGTACAACAGAGATAATGAAAGAAATCAAAGACATGTTTCGAGATGTACTC
>JAAYOP010000033.1 GCA_012520295.1 Clostridiales bacterium
AGGCGCTCAAACCAGCCGTTCAGCATTGAGCACATATTAAAGGTATCGGATTTCAAATATCCTTCGTTTTTCTTGGCTTCGCCCTCCCAGTCCCAGCTGTCGATATCAGGCCATACAACCTTTTCATACCACTCATTGGCATCACTCAGGAAAGGCTTGCCAGGGCGAACCATGGATCCGCCAGCGGAAGGCACATACTCCCACTCGATGCCGAACATGTCCTTGCCTCCGCCCTGCTCGGGTGTCATGTGATTGGCATCAAAGACAAAAGCGCGGGCCACATTATCAGGGTATACCTTAGGCGTAAAAAAACCCTGTTCTGATCCGGTGAGCTGCCATATAGGCTTTCTCTTATATGTTGCGATGACTGCTTCCCTGGGTGATACCGGGTAGTTGTATACAGGTATCTGTGCCCCGAAAAACCCGGGTTTCATTTCGATGACTTCAAGTTCTTTTGGATCGAATGGTATGCCCATTTTATAAACCTCCATTTATATCAACCTTTCTCTCCCTGACCAAATCCTGTCAGGGGACCTGCTATCATGGTTAATATTAATATAGATGCCAGCAAATAGCAAGGGCTTGAAAACAAGATTTTTATTTTATTTCTAAGTGAATTCTTATGACAATCTACCTTTTGGATAGCTGTTTTATCTCTAAACGTGTTTGGGTTTTAAGTCACGGATTTTAGGAATGCTTAAAATGCCAGTGTTAGCGTTATTATAAAAGCTGAAGCGGTCAGCTTATAATGCACCTGAAAAACAGGGCATTGCCGATGGATGCAATGCCCTGTTTGAAGCCGGCTATGAGGTTTAGGTTAGGGGTTAACCGTTATCCTGACAACGCCCATGTCGCTGAGTCCGCCCGGGTCCGTTACTTTCAGATAGAATTTCAGGACCGTCGGCTCGCTGATCTGGGGGGCTGTAAAGGTGGGCTTAACTCCGGTGGTAGTTGAAAGCTCAACAGTGGGTCCGCTCACCTGACTCCACTCGAAGGTTATCGGGTCATTGTCCGTGTCGTCTGAGGCAGAGGCGTCCAGGGTGACTGTTTCGCCGCTTTTAACAGTTTGGTGAGGACCTGCCACCGCCCACGGAGTATGGTTGGGATTGGAGTCTGCCGTTTCAAAGTATACAAGCAGCACCTTCTTTGTGTGGCCGCCCTTGTATTCCGGAGACAGGAATGGATTTGGGCTTGGGACAATATCTTTTATTTCAAATGTCAGGACATTGGGGCCGGAAAAATACTTTGCCATATCCTCCGTTACGGTATAGCTATATATATTGCCATATATATAGCCGGGAAACTCGGGATTTTTACTTATCTCAAACTGGTCTCCATCGGGATCGGTTACATTGAAGACCAATCTCAGGGTATCACCGGCTTTGACCCGGTATATGTTTTTGTTTGCGCCCGGGCCTGAGCCGCCGGGGCTAATCTCCACTATCGGCGCGCTATTGGCCAAAACAGTTATTTGAACGTCATCTGATGAGGTGTTGCCAAACTCATCCTTTACGGTGAATGTAACCGTATGGGTACCAACATCCTCACTGCTGGGATTGACAGTGTAGATTCCGGCAGTATTCCAGGTGTTATTAATAACCTTTCCAAAGTCCCCTTCCATGGAGAATTCCAGGTTTTCCGCCATATAGTTTTTCACTGTGAGGGGGAATGTCAGCTCCTGTCCTTCGTAAACGGTATAGTCCGGAATATCATCCATAACCACGGGTTGTCTTTCGGAGATGACTTTTATCTGTGCCGATATTTGGTTGGTTCCCATATTGCTGTTTGCCGTTAAGGTTAGCGTATAGGTTTGCCCTGCCTGGTCCTTTGCAGGTGTCCATTTGATGGAATATTCATAGTCATTGTTCTGCCAGCTTCCCTTTGTTTTAACCAGCTCCGCCCCTTCAGGGAGGCCTGATGCAATAATTTCAATATCGCCGTCCCTTGCCTGGGCTCTGATAATTCTCAAAACATAGGGTTCTCCCGCCACTGCCGTGTCCGAACCGAAGGGCAGAATTATGGGCTTGTCGGGAGCGGGGTCAACCAGGTTCCACTTATACGGGGTAAAGGGGTTTTTATACTCTGATGGATTTGTGGGATAAAGCCTTCTGATGTATGCTTTTACAAATTCCTTTTGATCACTTGTCAGAACATCCTGCAGGCTTTCATAAGACCTTACGAGGTGCTCATATCTCTCTCTGTCCCTGTTGCCATCCGGCAAGTTGTATGAGTCACTTATCAGTGTTCGCAGCTGTTGTTCCGACACGCCTATAGCTGCCAACCACTGCCTGTATATAAGCTCAAGGAATGGATTTACGATTGTTTCCTTGTCATGAGAATAGTAGGGGATACCCTGGTATTGCCAGTACATATCAATCAGGTATTTTCTAGTGGCAGCCCCGTAGTTGGGAATTGATTCCACGCCCGGATATTTCTCGTTGGGATAGGTTTTTGAGTGGTTCCACATTTCTGCGAATCCCTTCATGCCGGTAAAAAGCTGGATATCGGGCCCTCCAAATAGCCCTGCATCGAAGACTTTGCAGCCCCAGGGCATGGTGGCGTACCAGTAATAGGGGGTGGGCTGGAAATCTCCCCTTTTCCCGGTGACAAACATTGTGGAGTATTGGGTCCACTTATTCCTGTAAGCCTCTCTTGAACTAATGGTTTCTCTTGGGTTTATCCCGTAGGAATTGAGATGGTCAAGATTGGATCCGGGCCCCCAGAGTATTGTGTTTTCATAGGGCCCCCATTCCCACGGGCCGCTCCATTCATTGTTTATCCTTTGGGGAAGTCCGTATTCAAAGTCAAGAACACCCAGCCAGCATAAAAATGATGTGCTGTAGACTGCTTCCAAAAAGTCCTTTGAATGGTCAAGCCTCCAGTAATCGTGAGGTGAGAACTGGTACTTGGTATATACGCTGTTTGCATAGAAATTAAACCATAAACCCATCCCCTGGTCCGGCAGAGGGAGATTGTTCAGGTCATATCTCATAATTTTCATATAGTTTCTTATTTCGTTGACGGCCTTATCCAGCGGGACTTCATGGGGCATATACTCAGACCAGCTGGCAATGGGATATGGGAGAATAACATTTGTCATGTCATATGAATCATAAATCTTATCAATGCATATGTCATCAGGTGTAGGTATCCTGTGGCCTGTCAGTGAACCCCAGAAATCCGCGTCACTGTAGAGTATGGGATTTGGATTTCCCGGCTCCAGATTATATGGTCCGGGCTGCAGAAAAGGAACATCCTGGCTTTGAAAAGGTCCGTCATTGTAGTATCTGAGGTATTCATAGACCTTTTCACCTATTTCGGGGTCGGTTGCCGCGCCGACAAATTTTTTCACACTGGCTATAACCCTGGCGGAGTTAAAGTCAGGATCTCCGAAATAAACCAGATCTCTTCCGCTGTCGCTGTGGCATACGGCGCATTTGGCATCAAACATCTCTTTACCTTCGGAAAGTCTGGTCTCAGAATATGCATCCGGCTCCATGTAGTCAACTGGCACCTTACCTCCTGAGATGATGTTAGTGCCATCGGATATAAGGGTTACTGAAGAATCTTCCGAGAACACCTGTGCCGTGCAGGTAAATACAAGGCCAAAAACGACCAGGCAAATAACGGATTTAACTACATTTCTGCGCATAGCTCTCTCCCTCCATACTAAAATATAGTTCGGCAATATATCATATGAGTGCTAAGAATCATTTGGTATTTTTCTAAAACATAGAAACACCGCGGCTGATATCATTAATGCAATGCCGAGCCAAATCAGGGAAACCCATCTATACAATGAGACTTTTAAAAGAATATCTCCATCATCTGTAGCGTTTTCGATGATTATGTATAAATCTTCTCTAAATGAGCTTGATATGTATGCTTTTGAGTGATACATATTTTTCTTTTTATAGTGCGTAAGAGTGATTTTAATATCTTTGTTCTTCTTGCCGTCAAAAAAGGAGAGTGCGGCATTCCATGCCTTCATCTCAGGCTCGTCGAATATATGAAAATCCGTCATCTCCAATATGTAGCTGCCCATACTGACGGTAGTATTTTTATTTAAGATTATCCTTGCTTCCGTCTTCATATTTCTGCTTCCGGTGAAGCCGAGTGCAAGGATAACGATAGAAAGATGGATTATATACAAAAGAAAACAGCCGGTATTACTGAAGGACTTGCCTGTGGCTGATATGAAGCTGAGGACAAAACTAGTTATACAAAACGCACAAATTACCAGTGCGATCCTGGTAAATACCGAAAATGAAGCCATATTGGGTTGCAGGAGCGTGATTAATCCGGTTACCAGCGAAACCGTGACGATGAGAATTCTCAGCTTATTGGATTTGTTTTTTAAAGTGAAATATATTGTCAAGTTAAGAAGGATAAGCATTCCCAATATGCCGAAAACAAAGTCGTAGGTTTTTTCCGTAATATTCAAGCCTTCAAAGGGAAACAGTGGGGAAATGGTCATTAAAGCTATTATCACGGCACATAAAACCATAAGACACGGCGGTAGACGGCGTGCCATGCGATTGAAACTAAACTCATATGTACCCGACCTATGCCTTTTTCTGAAAACTGTCAAGAAAGCCGAAAGGCATATGGCAGCCACAATTAGCACGGTCAGAAAGAAAACTGTTTTCCCTGCCCGGCTTGAATATGCATGCACAGAGCTTATAATGCCGCTTCGCGCTAAAAAGGTGCCAAGAAGAACTGAGAGGGCTGTGCAGGATATTAAAACAATAGGTGAGCGGCCGGTGGATTTATTATGGCCGGATATATGCAGATGGGCTGTCAGGAGAAGCCATGTGACCAGGGCAGAATTTTCTATAGGGTCCCAGCTCCAGTAGCCGCCCCAGCCAAGCTCGCCGTATGCCCATATTCCGCCGGTAACTATTCCCGCCGTCAGAATAATCCAGCTGAAAAGAGAAAAAAGTCTTGCGGCTTTAAGTCTTGCGGCTTTAGCTTCGGGGCTGCCGGAATATATCAGCTCATATAAGTATGAACCAAACGCGGCGAATATGCATGAGTACGATAAAATAATCGCGGGAGGGTGAAAAACCATGCCGATACTCTGAAGGGAAGGGTTGAGGCCAAAACCATCACTGCCGGCAGCTGTGGACTTAAAGGGGTTATTGAAAAAGAGCAGAGCTACCAAAAAAACCAGGTTGATAACGGTTGTCACAGCCGCCTGGCATTTCAAATAGTTTTGATTACGCTTCTTGAAGAAAAGATGAATAAAAAAATAAACCAGGCAGTTGCATAACGCCCACAGCAGGAGGGAGCCGGCAGAGCCTGACCAAAACGCAGATATTTTATATATCAGAGGCAGATTGCGTTCAGTATTTCTAAAAACGTATTCCACGGAAAAGTCACTGCTAATCAGAAGATAGAGCAGAATGGATGAGGAGAGCACTATGAATGCACAGGAGGATATTGCCGCTCTTATTCCCCATTTTATATTTTTTATAATTATCAGCAGCATCAGGCTGAAAACACTGAGAATTAGCGAGGTTACAAGAGGGATATTTCCTAACAGCCCCATACTAACCTCCCAGGCACACATGCTTGCAAACCAGATATTAACTATATTGCATTATAATAGCATAAACGTCAATGCACAAACTGTATAAAATTAACAAATTATTTTGTGTCAAACATACATTATCCATACCGCTCCCGCTGAAATAATACAAAAAAGAATATACAGCTTACCGGCGGCATAGCAGCGCAAACAGGCATTAAATAAGGGAGCAAAAAAAGGGGTATCTCACCCGGAGATACCCCCCATTCCCTGATATACCATCTGTGCAGCATTCCTGAAGCCAGCTCTATGCTCTCAGGCGGTAAAATCCACCCCGCTTATGCTGTCGGCAATCTGCATGGCATATGCCAGGGCGCGTCCGTAGCTGTTGCCGTTCAGAAGAAGTGGGTAATCTACCGCATACATGCCCCCTGCAACGTTGCCTACCGCATACAGTCCGGGTATCGGCCTGCCGTCTGTCCCAAGTACATTCAGATTGGTGTCTGTCAGTGCCCCGCCGAATACATCCAGCAGAGCGGGGCCCCATTTAAGGGCATAGTACGGCGGCTGGGATACGGAGGTCAGCAGTTCGCTGCGTTTGCCGAAATCCGTATCATCACCGGCGGCTACTAACTCATTATAGCGTGCTACGGTTTTTTGAAGGTTATCTGCCGGTACGTCAATCAGCTTTGCCAGTTCTTCAATAGTAACTGCCTTGAACCCGTTTCCGCTGGCAATGGTTCTTTCAATATCCTTTTCCATCATGTCCCGGTTGAATTTATCGCCAATAACACTGAGCGGAGCCATGCCCTGACCGCCGATTATATTCCAGCGTTCGGCAATTTCATCAAGATACTTGCTGTCGAAGACAGAAAATGCGAAATCACCACCCGGCTGCATAAGGCACCGCACAGACTTGGCCTGCATCCATGTATCCTCGTTCATAAAGCGCTTGCCCAGCCGGTTGACATGGAGGAAAAAGCCCTGGAAGCCGCTGTATCCGAGAGCGTGCAGGGTCGGAGCCCATTCGGGGTTGTCAAGCACCGCTCCAGCCCAAAAGGCCATTTTCTGACCGTCGCCTGTGTTTCCGCTCCTGGGGAAAATCTTTGCAGTACGAAGCCCGATGGGGCAGAACGCTTCAAGCATTTCCCGATCGTCGCTGCAATCACCCGTAGCTAGTATGACGGCCTTGTTTCCCCTGTAACGCCGGTATTTTCCGTCTGGGCATTTTGCTATACATGCGACCACGCGTCCGTTTTCATTCTTTTCAAGCTGTTCGGCGACAGTGCTGCGAAACAATCTGCCTCCGTTTTTCAAAAACTCCTTTTCGAAAATTTCGCACACCAACATCCCGCCTCCGAAATTTTCGTATTTAGTGTTCCCTTCCTTCTTGAATACATGGTGGGTACCGGGATATTCATTGAACATGGGTCCTTTGTATCCCACATAGATACCCACATTCAGGCCGCCCTCCGCCAGTTGAAGCATCCACTCAAAGCCCTCGGCGCTGCGATTTATAAATATCCAGAGCAATTCCTCCTGAACCCGGCTGCCGCTGACCTTCAGCCAGTCGGCGGCCAATTGCTTCTTGTCGATAACAATGCCCTTTTCGGCCATAGCTTTTGTGTTGATGGCCGCAACTTGCCCGGCCAGGGCTACCAGATGGTCATTCTTGTCGATAACAATACCGCTCATGCCCTTGAAGGTGCAGCGTGCCGCGGCGGCAAGGCCGCTGATGCCTCCGCCGATGACAACCACATCGGCCTCCAGGGTTTCAACGATTTGGCTTTCCGGAATCGGCTGGGGAGGAGTTTCCCAGGAGTAGCCCCGCTTCGGGGACAGCTTGCTGTAGAATTTCATTTCCAGGTTATTAGCCATTTTTTTAGCTCCTTTCCGGCACTTTTCCTTATTGTAGCACAAATAACAGAAAACGACTATGAAAACAATGCGATTTTTATATACTTTGTTAGCAGATTAATAGGGGGAACGTATACCAGCTGACTTCCTGACACCCAATCAACTCTAAATATTGACAATTACTGCCTGTTAAATCATAATGGATACAAATAATTTTTCAGGAGGCTTACATAATGAGCAAAAACATACTTGTCGCGTATTTTTCACAAACAGGAAACACAAAAAAGCTGGCAAACATGATATGTGATGCTGTCGGCGGAACGTTGCAGGATATCGGCGCAGGAGCAGCCGTCGATTTAGATGCGTATGACACGGTCTTTGTGGGTACGCCAAACTGGGCAGGCACAGTTACAGAACCGGTTAAAAAATTTTTGTCAGCACATGACTTGTCCGGAAAAACAGTCATTCCCTTCTGCACTCATGGCATGGGCGGGCTGCAGAACGTAGCCTCCGATATGGCTGCGCTCTGCCCGAATTCAAAGGTTCTGCAAAGCTTTGCCATCAAGGGCGTGGAGGTGGACAGCGCGCCTGAAAAGCTCAGGGCATGGCTTGATGGGCTTGGCTATGGGGCTTTGGTATAGTCCAGAGTCTGCAAAATTAAAACAGACATAAGCTGAGAGGCATGCGGAGAACCGCCTGTATGTCTTGTTAAAACAAAAAACCTATTATCTATTTAAACCCGGCAAATGAGCATATACCCATTCCGGGGGAGAAATGATTTGAAGCTGCTTGACATTAAAAATAGGTTATAGGAATTCTTATGGAAGCCTGTTGTTTCTCGAAAAACCGGATGGTTTTCCCTTGTGGAAGACCATCCGGTTTACTGTCAACAGTTCATGACTTGTCTATATGCCTTGTTATTTCATAAATGTGATAATTACCGCTTATGCGCTTGCAGTCAGGGTAATGTCTATATTCGGTAGACACATACCCCATGCCGCATTTGCGCAATACTTTACCGCTTGCCGGATTTTCGATATGATGCCTTGAATGTACCTTGCTGGCGCCTATTGTATTAAATGCAAATTCCAATACACTCTTGCAGGCCTCAGTCGCTATGCCCTGATTCCATAGTTTTCTGCTTATCAAACAATGAACAGAAAGACTCCGGGCATCATTATCTATTTCATCGAAATAAATATACCCGATAGCCTGTGAGGTGTTCTTTAAAACTATGACCCAGTGATATATATCGAGCTTTGAATATTCTTTAATCCAGCCAGACAGCAGTGATTTTGTTTCCAATATGTCCTTGTGGGGGGCCCAGCTCCAAAACCTGCTCGCCTCCGGGTCTGCGACCCAGTTTCGAAACATGTCCTCCGCATCGGTCATTTCGTATTTTCTGAGTATAAGTCTTTCGGTTTCGATGGTTTGCGTTTCCACATGCTTCATAGCGCATCTCCTTTTAAAACTATATAGCGGCGACTTCTCATTTCACGTAATTTTCCGCCTGCTTTATGAACATCTCCGCGTATTTGCCACCGATGGCCATCAGCTCATCGTGGGTGCCCTGTTCTAAAAGCTCTCCATTGTTTATTAAATAGATACGGTCGGCATAGCGAATTGTGCTAGTCTGTGGGCTACCATGATTGTAGTGGTAATGCTCGCCTCAAACATGAGCTTGGTCATTTTATATTCGGCCAGCGGGTCCAGAGAGCTGGAGGGCTCGTCCAGTATTAAAAGACCGAATTAACAACCAGAAGCCGGGCGAGGGCCAGCTTCTGGTTTTACTGCCAGAGAGCATGATGCCGTCCTCGAGAAATTCGCGGGAAACAGTTTTATCCAGGTCGTTCAGCCGCTCTAATCCTACCGTTTTGAGCGCCCTCAGGCGAGTCTCATCGTCCGCTTCGGGGTAATAGTACTGCATATTCTCACGGAGTTTGAAAACATCCCAATGTGAAATTGGCTTGCCGTTGATGAGTATGGAGCCGCCGTCAACATCATAGAGCCGTATCAGCAGTTTTGCCATTGTGGATTTACCCGCGCCGTTTTCGCCGACAATGGCAATCTTCTCACCCGGTTCGATTTTCAGATTTAAATTTTTCAGGCAGAACTCCGCCTCCGGGTAAGCGAAGCTGACATCTCTGAATTCCACCGACAGCGGTGTTTCAGGGAGATTTTCACCGGTTGATGTCTCTATGACGCTGGGCAAATCGAAAAATTCACGCGCCTGCTCTGCCTGCATAGAAGTTCGGGCAATACTTGTGACCGTGCCAAATAACATGCGCAGTTGTCCTGCCAATGAATTGCTTGCCGCAATCAATGCGGCGTAGTCGCCGATGCTGCCGATATTTCCTTTTATAATGCCCCAGACTATGTATGCAATCGTTCCCAGTGTTGTCAGGTGACTTATGATGATGTTGAATATGTTTGTTAACACCTGCGTCTTAATAAACCGTACATAAATTTGCTTTATGAATTTTGTATAGGTGTAGAGCCAGCCAAGCACATACCGACCCATGCTGCTTGTTTTCATGTCGGCGGCGTACTTCAGTTCGTAGAGAATTCGGGTGCCATAGTTTATTCCCCGCATTTTATCATTATATTCTTTACTTATTATTGTACTGACTTTTACCTGCTTGATACTCAGTAGCGTTTGAATGATTGTACCGGCAACGACAATCAATACGACCCACGGTCCAAGCATCGCAATGACGGCGAACATCGCCGCGCAGATTAAAAGAGAATAAAATCGCTAAACATAGTAATCGCACTTGGTGAAAACTGCTGATATGTCAGCTCATGCTTTGCGTAGTATTCGGGCTTGTCGTGAAACCTATAATCGGTTTTTATCGCCTGCTTAATAAGGAGTTTCGTAAACATAAGGTTGAACTCGGTCTGCTTACCCTGCGAGGCGTAGCTGATACCGGAAGTCACCGCGCCAACTACAAGTTCCACGAGTATAATCAGCGCGATGCTGAGCATTATTTTGCCAAAGGGTGTGCCGTTCATGATACCGTCTATGGCAATCTTTGGCGTGGCAACGCCAACCAGCGAGTTGACCAGTGCCTGCATTGTAAGCATCATTAAAAATTGATTGCCAGCGATGGAATATATTGACTGGGACACCAAATAATATATCACATTATTTTTTTATAGCAAGATTTTTGCTCAAATACAGGGTATTGCACCATCACGCTGCAATACCCTGTCCGGTAAATTATATGAAACTCCCTCTGCCGGCTTTTCCACTCACAGTTTTAAAACTATATTGCACTTCCATGAAAACACAAAATTCTTAGCAAGAAATATGTGCCCGGCGGGAATATTTTATTCGAAGGGTCTCTCCCCATGTAAGAGATTATTTCAGAGTCCTTTAGCCCGGGGATTGACTTAGATTTACTAAAAAGCCGATTAGTAAGAAAACAGGGTATTGCCTCCCCGTCTCATTGAGTGACAATACCCTTGGCTTTATTTTTTCATGCAGAGCATAGAGCCATTAAAGACAAACCCTGTATCCTCTATTTATAGATGTGGCTGGTCAGAACCGATTTACTCTTTCGCTTTAATCGCCGCCTGGGCGGCTGCAAGTCTGGCAATGGGGACCCGGAAGGGTGAACAGGAAACATAGGTCAGGCCTGAGTTATGGCAGAACTCAATGGATGAGGGATCTCCGCCATGCTCGCCGCATATGCCCAGCTTTATATCAGGACGGGTCTTTTTGCCCAGATCGGCTGCCATATGTACCAGCTTGCCAACTCCGCTCTGGTCGAGTCTGGCGAATGGGTCGAACTCAAATATGTTCTTCTTATAGTATTCCGGCAGGAATTTGCCGGCATCGTCACGGCTAAAGCCGAAGGTCATCTGCGTCAGGTCGTTTGTACCGAAGCTGAAGAATTCGGCTTCCTGTGCTATCTCATCGGCCAGCAGGGCGGCTCTGGGAATCTCTATCATGGTGCCCACCATGTACTTGAGGCTTATACCGCTATCCTTTATTATCTTATCGGCTGTTTGGACTATTATTTTCTTAATATAGGCCAGCTCTTTGACCTCGCAAATCAGCGGGATCATTATTTCAGGAACTATGTCAAGACCGGTCTCCTTCTTTACGTTTATTGCCGCCTCTATTATTGCACGAGCCTGCATTTCGGCGATTTCAGGATAGGTGACAGGCAGTCTGCAGCCTCTGTGCCCCATCATGGGGTTTTGCTCGTGCAGGCCGGTGATAGTAGTTTTTAAGTCTTCAAAGGTCATGCCCATTTCCTTGGCCAGCTCGGCAATGTCCTGGTCATGGGTCGGCAAAAACTCATGCAGAGGCGGATCCAGCAAACGGATAGTAACCGGGCGGCCTTCCATGGCTTTAAAAATTCCCTCAAAGTCACCTCTTTGCATTGGAAGCAGTTTATCCAGAGCCGCTTTTCTCTGATCGGGGGTTTTTGAGACTATCATTTCGCGCATAGCCGGTATTCTGTCGGAATTAAAGAACATATGCTCGGTGCGGGTCAGGCCTATGCCCTCGGCTCCGAACTTAACAGCGATTGTCGCATCGGATGGTGTATCCGCATTGGTTCTTACCTTGAGAGTGCGTATCTCGTCGGCCCAGCCCATTACAATGTCAAAATCTCCGCTTATAGTGGCTTCAATTGTATCAATCTTACCGATATATACATATCCTGTTGAGCCGTCAATGGACATGAACTCCCCTTCATTTACACGCTTTCCATCTACAACAAGATATTTTTCGGCTTCATTTATCGAAATGTCTCCGCAGCCCGCTACGCAGCAGGTCCCCATTTGCCGGGCTACAACTGCCGCGTGGGAGGTCATGCCGCCTCTGACTGTCAATATCCCCTGGGCGGCGTTCATACCCTCTATATCCTCAGGTGATGTTTCAAGCCTTACCAGCAGAACGGGTCCGTTTTTGGAGTGCTCGGCCGCGTCTTCAGCCGTGAAATAAATTGCGCCGCAAGCCGCTCCGGGAGATGCGGCCAGACCCTGGGCCACCGGTTTTACCTTTTTTAAAGCCTCGGGGTCAAACTGGGGATGAAGCAGGCTGTCCAGTGTTTTGGGGTCAATTTTCATCAAAGCTTCTTCTTTTGAACACATGCCTTCGTTTACTAGATCTGCGGCAATTTTAAGTGCCGCGCGGGAAGTGCGCTTTCCGTTTCGCGTCTGCAGCATATACAGCTTACCCTTTTCTATGGTGAACTCCATATCCTGCATGTCCCTGTAGTGGTTTTCCAGTTTATTGGCTATATCCACAAACTGCTTGTATACATCGGGCATAATCTCAGCCAGCCGGTCAATAGACTGGGGGGTGCGTATACCCGCAACCACGTCTTCGCCCTGGGCGTTCATAAGGAATTCACCGAAAAGCCGCTTCTCTCCGGTGGCGGGATCCCTTGTGAAGGCAACGCCTGTACCGGAGTCGTTACCCCAGTTTCCGAAAACCATAGATTGGACATTCACTGCGGTTCCCCAGCTGGAAGGGATATCGTTTATTCTGCGGTATACAATGGCGCGTTCGTTGTTCCAGGAACGGAAAACGGCTTTGATGGCCCCCATGAGCTGTTCCTTGGCATCTGATGGGAAGTCCGCACCCAGCCTGGCCTTGTATTCGGACTTGAATTGGGATACCAGTTGCTTGAGGTCGTCGGCGTCCAGCTCCGTATCGTGTTCAACGCCTTTTTTTGCCTTCATTTCATCGATAAGGTTTTCAAAACAATCCTTGTGGACCTCCATGACCACATCGGAATACATCTGAATGAAGCGCCTGTATGAATCATATGCAAACCGGGGATTGTTGGTCTGCCTGGCGAGACTTTCGGCCACCTGGTCATTTAATCCCAGATTCAGGATGGTGTCCATCATACCGGGCATGGATGCCCTGGCTCCGGAGCGTACGGAAACAAGGAGAGGATTATTTGGATCCCCGAATTTTTTACCTGTAATTTCCTCAAGCTTTGCCATATATCTGTATATATCTTCCTCCAGCTCGAGGCTTATATTCTCGCCGTCCTCATAGTATTTTGTGCACGCTTCTGTTGTAATCGTAAAGCCCTGGGGAACAGGTAAACCCAGATTTGTCATTTCGGCAAGGTTTGCCCCCTTGCCGCCCAGAAGATTTCTCATTTCCCCGTTGCCTTCAGAAAACAGATAGATGTATTTTGTGCCCAAGTTTATCGATCCTTTCGTAGTATAGAATTACATCTTAAATAAATTATATATCAAGCTATAGTTATAAGAAAATAAAAAATAAAATTTTGGCTATTTGCCTACACAAAATCTTTCAAATATTCTGGACGTTATGTCCTCTCTGATGGACTTTCCGTTCAGCTCCCCAATGGCTGAGAGAGCTGACTCCACATCAATGAGAACGGCATCCGGAGTGAGGCCGGAGCCGAGGGATTCAATGGCAAGCTCGGTACTTTTAAGGGCTTTTGCAACCGCATCGGCTTGCCGCTCGTTTGTTATAAATTCACCTGTGTGAGTTGATGTTTCGTCTTCAAACATTTTTTTAACAATCCCGTCAAGAGTATCCAGGCCCGTCCTGTCCAAAGCTGAAACCCTGCAGATGAGCTTAAAGGTTTCTTCAATCGGGGCCATATCAATTACCTGCGGAAGGTCTGCCTTGTTAATTACCGCTACGGATTTTGGGGCACCCAGGGCGGCCCTTATGGCGCAACGGTCTTCCTCACCCAGTGGCTGGGAGCCGTCAAAAACAGCCAGTACCAGCTCCGCCTGCCTGGCAGCCTCCATGCTTCTTTCCACTCCCATTTGTTCGACCACATCGTCTGTTTCCCGCATACCGGCGGTATCGACGAGCCTGAGCAGCACTTCGCCCAGAATCACCTTTTCTTCGATTGTATCTCTCGTGGTTCCCGCTATCGGAGTTACTATTGCCCGTTCATATCCCAGAAGGGCATTTAAAAGGGATGATTTGCCCGCGTTGGGCCTGCCTACAATGGCACATTTAACACCGTCCTTTATAATCCTGCTTCGCTGGAAACTGCTTAAAAGATCAGACAAAACTGAAGAAATGTCTTTCAGGGTATTTATTGCGTTTTCCGCTTCAAAGGGTTCCAGATCCTCGTCGGGATAGTCTATCACGGCATGAAAGTGAGCTAAAATATCCAGATATGAACCGTAAATCCTGTCAAGGACGGCCGATACCGCGCCCCCCAACTGGGACGCTGCGATGTGTATTGCCGGCTCCGTTTCGGCGTCAATAATGTCCATTACCGCTTCAGCCTGCACAAGATCCAGCTTTCCGTTTAAAAAAGCGCGCTTTGTAAACTCTCCGGCTTTGGCTTGTCTTGCTCCGGCCTCAAATAAGGCTCTCAGGGCGGCAGTTAGCACGGCGGGTGAGCCATGACATTGAAACTCTACGGTGTTCTCGCCCGTATAGCTCTTCGGAGCCCTGGACAATACCGCCAGGCAGTGGTCCAAAGTGGCGCCTGATATTGAACGGAGTTCCCCATAGATGATTTGCCGGGCAGGCTGCTTGGAGAGCGGACGCCCGTTTTTCGGATAGAAAACCCTTTCGGCTATGAGAAACGCGTCATCGCCGCTCAGTCTTATTATGCCAATGGCGCTTTTTTGCATTGCAGTTGCGATTGCAGCAATTGTATCGCCCATTTCTTCCACCATCCCGAAAAAATGCTAAGCTTATAATGCCCAAGTAAAGGGAAAATCACCATTAACGCGTAAAGAAACGGGTGAAAGCAGAGCCGGAAGCCGGGATTACCTATCCCGGCTTCCGGTAAATGTTACTTTTTATTATACATATCCCTCTGGGCTACAAGCTTTTCATATCTTATTCTGGCGTTCTCCTCAGCCTCTTTAAACAGCTTTTCCGCTCTTTCAGGGAAAGACAGCGGAAGGGAGCTGTAGCGAACCTCGCTCATGATAAAGTCATTGTAGCTTTTTGTCGGCGGTTTGCTGTCTATGGTGAGCGGGTTTTCGCCCTCGGCCTCAAGGCGCGGATCAAAGCGGAAAAGATTCCAGTATCCGGCCTCAACGGCCTCTTTAGAGGTGGTCATAGACTTGCCCATGCCGTTGCGGGAGCCGTGATTAATGCAGGGGGCATATGCTATGATTAATGAAGGTCCGTCATAGCTCTCGGCTTCTATGATAGCCTTGAGTGTCTGATTATAATCTGCGCCCATTGAAATCTGCGCCACGTATACATACCCGTAGGATATGGCAATCTGCGCCAGATCCTTCTTTTTAACGGACTTTCCGGCTGCCGCGAACTGGGCTACCTGTCCTATCTGAGAGGCTTTGGATGCCTGTCCGCCGGTATTTGAGTATACCTCGGTGTCAAACACGAAGATATTGATATTCTCACCACTGGCAAGCACATGGTCAAGACCGCCGTAGCCAATATCATAGGCCCAGCCGTCTCCGCCGAAGCACCAGATTGAGGGCTTCACAAGGAGGTCACTCATGGATAGGACCTCCCGGGCCAAATCGCATGCTTCACATTGGCAAACCCGACCGTTTGCCAGCCACTCGGCCTCCCACTGGGTGCCGGTCAGATCTACATCGATACCGTCCTTGCAGGCTTCGATAAGCGCGGCACCGGCTATTTTGCTGGTCTTGCCGTCGTCCATGGCATCAAGCCAGGCTTTGCCGGCTTCTTTAAGCTTTTCACTGCAGTATTCAACCTCAATGAGCTTTCTTACTACGTCTTCAAGCTTTGCTCTGCGCTGCTTAACGGCGGCCAGCATTCCGAAACCGAATTCCGCATTGTCCTCAAACAGGGAATTGGACCAGGCGGGACCGCAACCGGCTTTGTTCACCGTATAGGGAGTCGAAGGAGCGCTTCCGCCCCATATGGAGGAGCATCCTGTAGCATTGGCTATAAGCATTCTGTCGCCGAACAGCTGGGTGATAAGCCTTGCGTAGGGAGTCTCACCGCAACCGGCGCATGCCCCTGAGAACTCAAACAGAGGTTTCTTAAACTGGGAGCCCTTGACAGTTGTCTCGGCGAAGGGAAGCTCTTTATCAGACAGATTCTTTACAGCGTAGTCAAATTGTTCCTGTGTGGAGACCCTGTTTTCCAGCGGCTCCATGACGAGAGCTTTATTCTTAGAGGGGCAGATATTTGCGCAGGAGCCGCAACCCGTACAGTCCAGTGGCGAGGCTATGATTGCAAACTGAAACTCTTCACAGCCCTTACCCGTCATTTTCTTTGTGACTGTTCCAGCCGGCGCATTCTTTAATTCCTCTGCGTTGAAGACAAAGGGGCGAATGGCCGCGTGAGGACAGACATAGGAGCATTGATTGCACTGTATGCAGTTTTCCGAAATCCAGTGGGGAACATTGACCGCAATGCCGCGTTTTTCAAAAGCGGCAGTACCCTGGGGTATGCGGCCGTCGGCTGTCGGCATGAAGGCGGAAACGGGTATGCTGTCGCCCCGCATGCTGTTAGCGGGGATCATAATATCATTTATATATTTATCCAGATCCGGCCTGTCTGTCTTTATAGGTTCTGTGGACACGTCGGGAGCCGGATTCCTCCAGCTCTCGGGAATTGATATCTCCTTGATATTATTAAGTCCCGCGTCCACGGCTGCCATATTCATATTGATTACTTTCTCGCCCTTGTGGC
Source organism: Clostridiales bacterium (assembly GCA_012520295.1). GTDB lineage: Bacteria > Bacillota > Clostridia > Oscillospirales > Oscillospiraceae > JAAYOP01. Next base: position 17,004 of record JAAYOP010000033.1, read on the forward strand.
CATAGGATTCAACGATAGCGTCCTTCATGGCTTTGACTGCCGTATCAATAGGCAGAATATTGGAAAGCTTGAAGAATGCCGATTGCAAAATCGTGTTGGTTCTGCCGCCCAGGCCTATTTCGGCCGCCAGATGAATGGCGTCCACAGTGTAAAACTTGATGTTGTTTTCGGCGAGATATTTCTTGGCTGCAGCGGGCAGACGGGCTGTCAGCTCATCCACATTCCAGGAGCAGTTTAACAGGAAGATACCTCCTGGCTTGATATCCTGAACGATATCAAACTTTTCTATGTATGAGGGAGCGTGACATGCTACAAAATCAGCCTTGTTTACATAATATGAGGATTTGATGGGGGAATTACCGAAACGAAGATGAGATACGGTAACGCCGCCTGATTTTTTTGAGTCGTATTGGAAATAGGCCTGAACCTTCATATCGGTGTTGTCACCAATAATTTTGATGGAGTTTTTATTGGCACCCACCGTTCCGTCGGAGCCCAGCCCCCAGAATTTGCAGGATATGGTACCCTTTGGAGTGGTGTCCGGCTCTTCGGTTATGGGCAGTGACAGGCCTGTAACATCGTCCACTATGCTTATTGTAAAGTGGTTTATCGGATTTTCCGCTTTGGCGTTTTTGAACGCCGATATAATCGAGCCCGGGGTTGTGTCCTTTGAGCCGAGACCGTAGCGGCCGCCGATTACGCTTACATTTGCAAATTCTGTGCCGGTGATTGCTGTAACCACATCCTGATAGAGCGGTTCACCGATAGCTCCCGGTTCCTTTGTCCGGTCAAGGACGACAACTCTCTTTACCGTTTTTGGCAGAGACTTGATAAAGTGCTCCACGCTGAACGGACGATACAGACGAACCTTGATCAGGCCTGTTTTTTCGCCTTTGGCGTTGAGATAATCCACAACCTCTTCGGCGGTATCACAGACAGAGCCCATGGCTACCATGACATATTCGGCATCGGGAGCGCCGTAATAATTGAATAATTGATAATCAGTGCCCAGGCGCGTATTTATCTGGTTCATATAATCCTGGACTATTTCCGGAAGTTTCAAATATGCTGTGTTTACCGCTTCTCTTGCCTGGAAAAATATGTCCGGATTTTGAGCCGAACCGCGGAGGACCGGATGACTGGGCAGATTGGCTCTGTCGCGGAACTTGGTCACCGCGTCCATATCTAACATGTCCCGGAGCTCATCATAGTCCCAGACTTCAATTTTCTGCATCTCATGGGAGGTACGGAAACCATCGAAGAAGTGAAGGAAGGGCAGGCTTCCCTTGACAGAAGCCAGATGTGCTACCGCGCCTAAATCCATAACCTCCTGGGGGTTGCCGGAGGCCAGCATTGCGTATCCTGTCGAGCGGCAGGACATCACATCGGAATGATCTCCGAATATTGAAAGAGCGTGGGTTGCAAGGGCGCGTGCTGATACATGTATGACTCCGGGAAGCATTTCGCCGGCAATTTTATACATATTGGGGATCATAAGAAGCAGACCTTGGGATGCCGTAAATGTTGAAGTAAGGGCGCCTGTTATGATTGAGCCGTGCACGGCTCCGGCCGCGCCGCCTTCCGACTGCATCTCGATAACATTTACAGGCTGGCCGAAAATATTTTTAAGACCATTGGCCGACCACTCATCCACGAGTTCTGCCATTACGGAAGATGGAGTGATCGGATAAATAGCGGCCACCTCGGTAAAGGCATAGGCCACATGGGCGGCAGCCGTATTTCCATCCATTGTTTTAAGCTTTCTCGCCATAAAAGAGTTACCTCCTCAAGAAAATTTGGCGGCTAAAAAAAAAGAGCACAATTTGCCCGATTGGTAAAAATATTTTATCATGTTAAAGTGGATGTTGTAAATAGAAAAACTGCTTAAAAACATCCATATATCTTGCATATATGACGTTAATAATGATATAATATGCCAATATCTTGGAAATATTTAGATTTAGGCTTTCGTGGCTGTAGGACTTTTTGAAGAATCTCTTGGGGTATATTCTTGAATTTTGATATTTTTCTGAGGACGGTGAACTGGGGTGACGCAGAAGATACGCTCTCTTGGGCTGAGCGGTATCCATGGCTATGAAGTATCCGTGGAGTGCTTTTTGGCCGGCGGTCTTCCCAATTTCGACATCGTTGGATTGCCGGACGCGGCAGTAAAGGAAGCCAGAGAGCGGGTGAGGGCAGCCATAAAAACCTGCGGTTTCAACTTCCCCAGGGGCCGCATTACGGTAAATCTGGCCCCGGCTGACACTAAAAAGGTGGGCACAATATATGATTTGCCGGTCATGCTGGGTATACTGGCTGCGTCGGACGTAATAAGGCCAATTCCCAAAAATGCGGCTTTTATCGGGGAATTGTCCCTGAGTGGCGATGTGAGGCCTGTTTACGGAGCCCTTCCGATGGCCGTCGCGGCTCAGAGAGAGGGCATAGAGGAGCTGTATGTTCCCGGAGAAAACGCTGCGGAGGCCGCATATGCCGACAATATCAAAGTGTACCCGGTAAGTCATGTGCTGGAGCTTCTGGCCCATTTGGATGGAAGACAGCATATAGAGCCCCTGCCTACACAGGTGTTTCAGGTCAATATTAACGGACTGCGGGATTTTTCAGAGGTTAAGGGACAGGAAACCGTGAAAAGGGCTCTGGAAATAGCCGTAGCCGGAGGTCACAATATATTGATGTCGGGACCACCCGGATCGGGAAAGAGCATGCTTGCCAGCCGGATACCGTCGATATTTCCTGATATGAGCAGACAGGAAGCTCTGGAGGCTACGGAAATACATTCCATTGCCGGACAAACCAGCAGCAAAAAACCGATAATAACAGAAAGGCCTTTCAGGGCACCCCATCATACAATATCCCCCATAGGGCTATCCGGCGGAGGGAGCAATCCGAAGCCGGGAGAAATATCTCTTGCCCACAATGGGGTATTATTTTTAGATGAACTGCCCGAGTTTTCAAGGACGGCCCTTGAGATACTGCGTCAGCCGATGGAGGAGGGGGAAATAACCATATCCAGAGCCGCCGGCTCCGTCAGTTATCCCAGCAGGTTTATGCTGGTATGTGCGATGAATCCCTGCAGATGTGGCTGGTATGGACATCCGTCCAACAGATGCAGGTGCTCAATGGCCGGGGGCAGAGCCTACAGGAGCCGGATTTCGGGCCCTCTTCTTGACAGGATTGACATATTTGTGGATGTTCCGTCCCTCGAATTTGACGAGCTGAGGAGAGAGGCTCCTGCCGAGTCCTCCCAGTCTATAAGAATCCGGGTCAATGAGGCCAGAATGATACAGAGGAAAAGATATCAGGAAGACAAAATCCAATGCAACGCCCGTATGAACCTGAAGCTGCTGGGCAAGTACTGCCGTCTGGATTCCCAGTGTGAAAGGATGATGAAAGCGGCCTTCGAGCGGCTGGGGCTTACGGCCAGGTCCCATGATAAAATTCTTCGGGTGGCCAGAACTATAGCCGACCTTGACAAAAGCGTGGATATCAAAGTCAATCACCTGGCCGAAGCTCTCCAATACCGGAGTTTTGATCCCAGAATGGAAGATTATTAGCCGGGATACATAAAATATAAACCATATTAAAAATATTAAAACAGCCGTGGAGATTTACCGGGGGTCATCAGATGAGGATTGTAATTGTCGGGTGCGGAAAGGTTGGCTCAGCTCTTGTTGAACAGCTTTCCGCAGAAGGCCACGACATTGTTGTCATCGACAGTGATAAGGAAACTGTGGATGGGATGGCAAATATGTATGATGTGATTGGTATATACGGCAATGGCGCCAGTCATCCGGTTCAGGAGGAAGCGGAGGTATCCAAGGCCGATTTGCTGATTGCGACTACAAGCTTTGATGAGCTGAATATGCTGTGCTGCCTCAGCGCCAAAAAGATGGGCGCAGGCAATACGATAGCACGAATAAGAAACCCTGAATACTTCGCCCAGTTGGATTTTCTCCGGGAAGAGCTGGGACTGTCCATGCATATTAATCCCGAATATGCCACCGCCGGCGAAATATTCAGAACTCTCAGGTTCACCTCAGCCCAGAAAATCGAAACATTTGCCAACGGAATGATAGAGATTGCCGAGATAAGAGTGACCGAGGACTCTGTGATGAGTGGGCTCAGGCTAAAGGATTTCGGAAAAGTGTTTGATGTGAAGGCATTGGTTTGCGCTGTTCAGAGAGTTGATTCGATTTTTATTCCCGATGGGAACTTTGTGCTGGAGAGCGGTGATAAGATAAGCCTTGTTGCCGCACCGGATCAGGCGGAAAAGATTTTTGAAAAAATCGGCCATGTCAGGAAGAAACTCAGAAACGTTTTTATAATCGGAGGCAGCAGAATAGGTTTTTATCTGGCGCAAATGCTTCTGAGTACGGGGGCCGGCGTTAAGATTATCGATAATGATGATAAAAGAGCCCGTTATATCAGCGAAGAGTTGCCGAAAGCGACCGTAATCCTGGGAGACGGTACCGACCAGGAGCTCCTCCATGAGGAGGGGATAGGCAATGCCGACGCATTGGTTGCCCTCACAGGCGTAGATGAAGAAAACGTAATCATATCCATGTACGCTAATTACATGAAAGTTGAGAAGGTGGTTGCAAAGGTCAACCGCTCAGGTATGCTCTCTCTTTTGGACAATATAGGTCTGGACAACATCGTATCGCCAAAGCTCATAACGGCTAATATGATAATTCAATATGTAAGGGCGATGAAAAATACTCTCGGCAGCAATGTGGAGACCCTTTATAAGATAGCCAGGGGAAAGGCTGAAGCTCTGGAGTTTATCGCCAGACAGGCATCAGATGTAATTGGCGTTCCCCTTAAAAAACTCAAAACCAGGAAAAATCTTCTTATAGCCGGTATAATTCGTGGCAATCAGGCAATTATCCCCAACGGGGAAGACCGTATTTTAATGGGTGACCGGGTTGTGGTTGTCACGACAAATACCAGGCTGGACGACTTATCTGATATATTGGCATAAGAAAGCAAGGAAGTATCCATGAATCGAAGGATGATATTCTATATACTGGGGCAGATAATTAAGATCCTTGCGCTGTTTTTGCTGCTTCCCGCTCTGGTCAGCGTCATATACCGTGAAAACGCTGTTTATTCCTTTCTGATTTCAGCGGTCATTGCTGCGTTAATAGGCTTATTGCTGACGTTGAAAAAGCCGGCTGAAAAGCGTATATACGCAAAAGACGGATTTGTAGTTACGGCTCTGGCTTGGATTGCGGTTTCACTGATAGGAGCGCTGCCCTTTTATATCAGCAGAGAAATACCGAGCTTTATTGACTGCTTCTTTGAAACTGTCAGCGGGTTTACCACAACAGGTGGTACAGCAGTCAATAATATCGAGGGTTTTAGCCGGGGCCTGATCTTCTGGCGCAGCTTTACTCACTGGATAGGCGGTATGGGGGTTCTTGTCTTTGTCATGGCTATTATTCCGTTGACAGGCAGGTCTATGTATCTTATGCGCGCGGAATCGCCGGGGCCCATAGTGGGAAAGCTTGTCCCAAAACTTAAAAATACCGCAAAAATCCTATATGCCATATATATTTTTCTGACCGCGGTGGAGGTTTTACTGCTCATAATGGGCGGAATGTCTGTGTTTGACAGCGTAATACACGCATTCGGTACAGCCGGGACCGGTGGTTTTTCTAACAAAGCTGCCAGTATTGCCGCATATAACAGCACATATATCCATATAGTTATAACCGTATTTATGGCATTGTTCGGCATCAATTTCAATATTTACTTTTTTCTTGTTACGCGAAACTTCCGCTCGGTTTTTAAAAACGAGGAGCTCCGCTGGTATTTGGGGATTATTGCGGTGGCAATAATCCTGATTGCTGTTAATATCATGCCTCACTACAGTAATGTGGGAACGGCCGTGAAGGATGCCGCCTTTCAAACCGTGTCGACTATAACCACAACGGGATATGTGACCGCGGACTACGCCGAATGGCCGGAGTTTTCCCAGACAATTCTGGTTTTGCTGATGTTTTGCGGAGCATCTGCAGGCTCTACGGGCGGGGGGATTAAAGTGTCGCGCCTGCTGCTGTATGCAAAGATGTCCCTGAGGGAGCTCAGGCGAATGCTCCATCCCAAGTCCGTAAGTGTTGTAAGTCTTGACGGTAAGCCGGTGGGTGAATCAAACCTGGCGGATATCGGCACATATTTCGCATTTTACCTGATAATAGCGGCGATAACCCTTCTGCTCTTGTCCCTGGACAGGTTTGACTTCAAAACTAATTTTACGGCCATGGCATCCTGTCTGAACAATATTGGGCCCTTTCTCGGACGGGGCGGGCCCTTTGGCAGCTATTCGGAGTTTTCCGCTGCATCCAAGTTGCTGCTAAGTCTAAATATGCTCTTCGGCAGGCTGGAGCTGTTTCCGCTGCTTATGACATTAAACCCGGCAATATGGAAAAAACACTGAGTTTTAAATCATATATTAAGGAGTACACTATGGAACTGACAGATATTGCCGTTCTCGCGCAAAAAGTAAAGACAAACATTGAAAAGGTGGTTGTGGGCAAGGGCGCCGAGCTGGACCTTTTGCTGACGGCTCTCATATGCGGAGGGCATGTTTTGCTGGACGATGTACCCGGAACAGGTAAAACAGTTACAGCAAAGTCATTGGCCAAATCCATTGATTGCAGGTTTAAGCGTATCCAATTTACGCCAGATTTACTGCCCACGGATATAACAGGCCTGAATGTCTTTAATCAGAAGGAGTTTAGCTTCGAATTCAGAGAAGGACCCGCCTTTACGAACATTCTTCTTGCCGACGAGCTGAACAGGGCGACTCCGAGAACCCAGTCGGCCCTCCTTGAGTGTATGGAGGAGGCCCAGATAACCGTAGACGGTGTCACCAGAAAGCTGGCGGATCCTTTCTTTGTTATCGCTACGCAGAACCCGGTTGAGACCTCAGGAACATTTCCCCTGCCAGAGGCGCAGCTGGACAGGTTTTTGATGCGCCTCAGGCCGGGCTATCCGGAAGAGGAAGGTGAGCTGGCGATTTTGGACCGGTTTATTCAGGATGATCCTCTGTCGGAACTGGAGCCGGTTGCTTCAGGAAGCGACATATCCGAAGCCAGACGTACATATAACAAGGTGCACGTAAGTGAGCCTGTGAGACGTTATATAGTCGCTCTGACAAGGGAGACCAGAATCCAGGAGGATGTGAGTCTGGGGGTCAGCCCGAGAGGCATGCTCTGGATGCTTCGAGCGTCCCAGGCTTTGGCAGCGATTTCCGGCAGGAAATATGTGCTGCCCGACGATGTGAAAAGGCTGGCGGTGCCTGTTTTTTCCCACAGGATTATCTCTCGCTCGGGGGTTGGAGCAGGTGATAAAGCCGAAGAGATTATAAAACGGATTATAGCCCGGGTGCCGGTCCCCAGTGAAGATCCGGAGTCTGAAAGGTTGCTGGAGTAACAGGCAGACACCGGAACGGGTGATTACGGAGAGAGGATGAACATGGCAGTTTTTTGGATTATTGTCACGGTATCAATAATAGCCCTGCTTCAGGTTAACTACTACAACAGGCGTGGGCTGAGCAAGGTCGAATATGAGCGCAGGTTTAATAAGGATGAGGTTTTTGTCGGTGACAAGCTGGAACTCATTGAGGTTTTGTCGAACAACAAGCTTATACCGGTGCCTTGGGTTCGTGTAGAATCAAGGATGTCCGCCTCTCTGAAGTTCAAAAAGCAGGAAAATCTGGACATAAATATGGAGCAGTTCCATAAAAGTGTCTTCTTTCTCGGAGGAAACAGCCGCATCACCAGGCGGCACGAAATCCAGTGCCTGAAGAGAGGTTACTTTGACTGCAGCCGGGTATTTGTTGTGGCTGGTGACATTTTCGGCCTGGGCTCCGATAGCCGCGATGTGGTATGCAACGCGAGGCTTACTGTGTTTCCGGAGATTTTAAAACCCTCCCGGCTTCCCGATACAGCTTTAAAGTGGCAGGGTGACGTGGCGGTCAGACGCTGGATACTTCCCGATCCCGTTCTGGTTTCCGGTATCAGAGAATACAGGAGTGGGGACAGCCAGAAAGATGTTCATTGGGGGGCGACAGCCAGGACCGGAGTGCTCCAGGTCAAAACGAGAGACTTTACGGTCTCTCCCAGAGTTATGCTTGTTTTCAATTCGCAGATATCAGATAATCTGGTTGGAGCCATGGAGCCCCGGGATACAGATTTTCTTGAGACAGGTGTAAATATATGCGCGTCACTGGCGGCCTGGTGCGTAAGCAACGCCTTTGATGTGGGCTTTGCCTCAAACGGAGCGGCAAAAGAGGGAGAGAACGGTTTGCCGTATCTTGAGCCCCGGTGCTCCCATGAGCATTTAAGGCAGCTACTGAGGCTTTTGGCGATGCTGGTTATAAAAATGCAGGTAGGCTTTCATGCCCTACTGGACAATCTCATAGACGATGGAATTACCGAAACTGATATTTTGATAGTATCAGCATACTGGAGTGACGCTATTGAAAAAAGAGTCCAGCAGCTAAGAAAGAACAAGAATACGGTGACATATATACCGATTGAGGGGGGCGGGCAAGATTAAAGGCACAATCAGATTGCAATGGCTGATAAATCTCATACTGTCCGCATTTTTTGCACTTGCGGTCTTAATAGCCTTTGAGCGACTGCTTTTGAGGGATGTGGCATGGTACAGCTATGTATCTGGGAGCTGGCCCATGCTCCTGTGCTTTCCTCTTGGAATAGCGGGAAGCAAAAACAGGATATTAAAGTATATTCTCCTTACCCTTTCTTCCGTATGCGTGTGCCTATATATCTCCACGCTGCTGCCCCGGGGAACGGCATACAGCATAGTATTTCTGATGGCAGTATTCGCCATGTCCGTTTTTATATACATAATGGGTACAAAGTATAATGAGGTTTTTCCCTCAATGCTCACGGTGGCAATGATACTCATATATATGGTGGAGCTTTTGATATTCAGGTCAGAAAACCCAAAACTGCAGGAGCCGCTGAAAATATTCGCTTTCATTTCGTTTGCCATTGGGCTTTTCAATTTTAACAGCCTTAATCTGCTGGCAGGGGTACATAATGCAAAGGGTGGAACCTCAATGCCGGTTCCGGTTGGGGTGAGACGGAAGAACCTGATTTTGCTGATTGCTTTTTTTGCCGTATCGCTTCTTTTGGGCAGCCTGCTTCCTGTGGGCGCTTCGATTGTATATGTTCTCCGGAAAATTCTATCGGGGATATGGATGTTCCTTATGTTTGTAGGAGGGATTGGCGATGCGAAAAAACCAAGACCGGAGCCTGTTCCTGAGGAAACCAGGGCACCGGATATTATCAATATTGATGTGCCGGTTAATAAATTTGCCAATGTATTTGTAGTCACATTCATTATAATTCTGATTGTCTTATGTCTGATTATCCTCTGGTTTGTATTCACCGGCGGTGCCGAGGGTTTTAAAAGAAAGCTCAAATCCCTGAAAGATCGACTCGACAAAGGCCAGATGGACCAGGATTATGAAGAGAATGTGGAAAGAATATTCAGTCTAAGGGATTTGTTGAAAAAGAGAAGACGCAGCCTGAGCGGTTTTTTCGGGAGGCTTTTCAAGAGGCAGGAAAGATTTGAGGATATGCCGGATAACCGAATGAAGGTTCGTTTTGCTTATAAGCTGCTTCTGAAAAAAAGCGGCGTCCCGAAAGCAGGAACTCCGCTTACTCCCATGGAAATCGGAAGCACTCTGGATCCGGAAAGCCTTAAAAGGCTGGCGCAGGATTACAGCGAGGCAAGATATAATGAAGTGGAGCCTGTGAGCGAAGACGCCGCCAGGAACGCGCGTGCGGCTCTTTCGGATATAAGCAGAATCAGGGAGATAAGGGAAAATGGAGTCAACTGACAAATATATCATCGGAGCGGATGTGGGAGGAACCAATATAAGAGTCGGCAGGATGCGCGGCTTTGAGATTGAGGAACTGGTCAAAGTTCCGCTGTCGGATGTCCTGAGTGGTGATAAGCAGCCGGAAAAGCTGGCTCGCTTTATAGCTGATTATTGCCAGGGGATTTCGGTGGCCGCAGTTGCTGTCGGGCTGCCCGGTACGTTGGACAGGGATTGCCGGCGGGTCTTAAAAACCCCGAATATCCCCGGGCTTTCAGGGTCGGATTTGAAGAGCATTATGCAGGCATACCTTCAGGTCCCGATTTTTTTGGAAAACGACGCAGTAATGCTGCTGTCAGGCGATATTCACAGACTGGAGCTTGACCGGAGAGGTGTTTATTTAGGCTGCTATATAGGAACAGGACTGGGAAGCGCTTTGTATATAAACGGTGCCGTGCCCAAAGGAGCAAACGGAATTAGTGAAATGGGCCATATGCCGGTGTTTGGGAAAGACGAGCTGTGCTCCTGCGGAAACAGGGGGTGCGCGGAAAACTATGTATCCGGCCGATATCTTCAGAAGCTAAGATCAGAAAAGTATCCGGACATACATATCTCAGAGATATTTACTGCTTTCAGGGGGACCGAAGAGTATTCTGAGTATATTGAAATACTGTCTGTAATTTTGGCTGGCACGGTGAACCTGCTGGATCCGACCGCTGTCATAATAGGGGGCGGCGTCGCCTCAATGAAGGGCTTCCCGAAGGAAGAGCTGTTTGAAAGAGTCTGTTTTCATGCCATGAAGCCGGTTCCCGCGAAAAACCTGAAAATTCTATATTCCCCCGAGAGGGAGGATGCCGGAGTCTTCGGAGCGGCGGTATTCGCCCGGTGTATGCTTGAGACGCACCGGCTATAAGGCAATAAACAATGCCTAATGAACAAATGGATTTACCAGACGCATTTGCAAAAAGAGCAAATTTGAACGTTTCAGATACATTGACTGACCTTATGAATGGATTTGCGGACACACGCCCCAATTTCATTTTGCAGCAGGCATTAAAATAAAAAAAGGCGCGGTTTGCACCGCGCTCTTATCGGTTTCTTTTATCCCGATTATTTTTCCTGCGTTTTTTATATTTTTTGTTTCTCCTGATGCGCTTCCCGGGTGATCTTTGCATCTCCTCGTTCTTATCGTCTTCTTCAGAGAGGTTCACCTCATGCTCCCAGGAAACTTCGTGTTCCGGTATCTCAAAATGGATGAGGGCAGCAGGTTCAGGCTCAGGGGGAGGAGGTTCGGGCTCTTTGTATACTCCGTCTATCGTGTAACCCAACTGGCTGAGCGGGTATACCTGGAGCAGGGTTTCGTTCGGGTCGTCAAGGCGGACCTTGGCAGTCTGTCGAAGCAGGTCAACTTCAGTAATAATCCCCCGTCCCATAGGTGTATCGGCAAAGGAATCCGCCTTTGGGGAGTTTTTTATAAGGTACTCATAGGCTTCCTGTTCATATTTCAGGCAACACATGAGTCTTCCGCAAGCGCCGGAGATTTTTGCGGGATTGAGGGACAAGGATTGTGTTTTAGCCATCTTTACGGATACTGGCTGAAACTCATCCAGAAAAGTGGAGCAACAAAAGGGACGGCCGCATATGCCTATGCCGCCCATCATTTTAGCCCCGTCTCTTACGCCTATTTGGCGCAGCTCAATACGTGTGCGGAATATGGATGCTAAATCCTTTACAAGAGCTCTGAAATCAACTCTCCCATCGGAGGTGAAAAAGAAAAGGATTTTTGTGCCCTCAAAGCTGTGTTCCACGTCAATCAGCTTCATATCAAGCCCATGCTCGAGTATTTTCTGCTGGCAGATTTCAAAGGCCTGTATGTCCTTTTTGCGATTTTCGTCGACAATCCTTTTGTCTTCCTCGGTAGCTATGCGGATTACCGGTCTCAGGGGCGGGACAATGCACTCGTCCGGTACTTCATGCACTCCCTTGGTGCACTCCCCGTATTCCAAGCCCTTGGATGTTTCAACAATGACCGCCTGGCCTTTGGTGGGAGAGGTACCGGCGGGGTCGAAATAATACACTTTTCCGCGGTTTCTGAAACGTATATTTACTACTTGAGTCAATATATATCCTCTTTTCAGATTTATTTTAGTTTTCAGTGAGAACAAACCTTCTCACGTTTTTAAAATGAATTTAATTTGACGGCGAGCATTCCGGCAATATGTCCGGCGCCTACATTTACACTGCGCATTGGGGTAAAGGACTGCAGAAGCTCAAGAGCCTTATATATGCGCATGCGCTCCGTTTTATTTTGCTCTGTCTTAAGTGCCCTTGCGGCGATCATATACAAATTGTCAATAAGGTCGGGAAAATGGTTTTTATCAAGCTTTTCAGCTTTGGATATTTCAGAAATGAGAGATAATTTATCTTTTTTTATAAAACAATCGAATATATGACCGGCTATTTCATAAACATTTGAATCTGTGGCTTCATAATTATCGGTACTCTTCCCGGGAACGGCATGAAGCTCTACACAACGGGAGCGGATAGTGATTAAAAAGCTTCCCGGATTTGTGCCTGTCAGGATGAACGAGCAATAGGAGGGGGGCTCTTCCAGCAGCTTGAGAAAGGCATTCTGAGCCCTGACATTCATGCTGTCCGCTTGGTATATGATATATACTTTTTTATCAGCCTCATTAGGAAGAACCGATGCATCGCTTATAATCCAGCGGATCTGATCTACATAGATCTCTCTTTTATCCGGTTGCTTTTCCACGGTTATTATATCTGGATGAATGTTTTTAAATGCTTTCACGCAGTTGCGGCAATTTCCGCAGGGACGCCCTTGGCTGCCCGTACAAACCATTGTGGCAGCAAGGGAGAGGGCCAGGCCCTCCTTGTCTGAGTTTTCGGGTCCCCATACAATATAGGCGTGGGATAAGGTGCCTCTGGCAGCCGTATCGGCAAGTCTTGTTATTAATTTCTCATTGCCCTGACTTTTCATCTTAACATCCAATTCCAAAAAACACATCAAATATTCATAACCGTTTCCGTATCCTGGTTGATGGATTTTTTATATTTAATGCCTACTGAACAATTCACAAACGCGACAACTGCAATACTTTGACAGCGTTTTGAACTGTTCCAGGTGCAACACAATGGATTTGCTGTGTGCGTCCGCAAATCCATTCAGGCAGTCAACCAAATGCATAATGCGAAAGCATTTGTCCAGCGGACATTATTAATAAGTGAGTCCAGAAAAAATACCTGCACAAGCAGCTATATACTGTCTATGCAGGTATTTTATCATATTTTAAGCTAAATGAAAACATGAATTTTGCTTTGTAGAAGCAGGGTTCCGACAAAGCGGGGCATTATTTTCCCAAAAAGCCAAAATCGATGGTGTATCCGGGGAAAAGGTTTTCAAATGCGTCCTTGGCCATGTCGGCAAAGAATATAAGGAATATAAGCGTTGCGATTATTCCCAGAACAACTCCGATTGCAAGTAGCAGCAAATAGGCACGGGCAAAATTACGCCTGATGATTTTCTTGCATCCGCCCGCTGCCCATATGATGGCCACCGCCAGGCCGATAACCGGTACACACATAAGTATAAACGAAAGAGCGATATTCCAAGAGCCCATCAGAGCGTACGGGCTGGTAGCGGCAGGGGCGTCGGGCTTGTGCTGTTTATATTGAGGCGGAGTTATGGGCTGCCACTGCTGTGGACTAGCCGGTTGGGCGGGCTGTTGAGGCGCAGCGGGTGAGGGTTTCTGCGGGCTGGCCGGCGTAGGCGGCACAGGGGTGACTTCAGGCCCGGCAGGCTTATATTCTGCTGCCGGAGAAGAATTTTCCTTGGGTTCAGTTGAGTAATAGGTACTTCCGGCCGCGGGCTCAATAATCGGTTCCGCAGGTGCCTGAACAGGTTTCTGCTGAGTCTGCTCTGTTTCCTGAACAGGTGTCTGAGGCTCAGATGGCGTGAATTTGTCTTCTATGGGCTGTTGTGCGGGAGTATTTGAATTGGGCTCGGTGGTGGATTGGTCAGGCTGAACCGGAGTACCGCATGAGGTACAGAATTTAGAGTTTTCAGGCAGCTTGGAGCCACATTTTACACAGAATTGACTTGCCATAAATATCCTCCCTAATCAGCATTAAATTATTAAAAAGGGGCTTTTTATATGTCGAAATAATTATATGTCAAGCCATTTTATATGTCAATCAAATAAATTCCATGTAAATTTATTGAAGCCGGACGAAGCTGTGTATCGTATATCGTGTAATGTTCTCTGTAGGAGAAATTACAAATATTTCAACGAAACATTGGCTCTGAAAACAGCGTCAGGTATTATTATGTGCGTAAGCTTATTAGTATATCCGCTGATTGCAATTAAATGTGCGCTGTGCTAAAATAAATCAGATTGAAATGTATTGGAAATTTGATGAGGTAAACGGATGTCATTTTATGAAAAGCCTGTATGCAGGAAGGTTTTGTATGAAGGTATTATCGTCAATGTCCGAAGGGATGTGGCCGAGCTTTGCAGCGGCAAGCAGGTTTATAGGGAGGTCGTCGAGCATCCCGGAGGTGTTGTGATACTGCCGGTGGACGACAAGCTGAATGCGTATATGGTCAGGCAATTTCGATACCCATTTATGAAGGAGCTGCTTGAAGCTCCTGCGGGAAAGCTTGAGAAAAACGAGAAGCCGCTGGACTGTGCAATCAGGGAACTGAAGGAAGAGACGGGATTGACGGCACGTTCAATAGTTGATATGGGAGAGATATACACATCGCCGGGGTTCTGTGAGGAGGTATTGTATTTATATCTGGCGACTGGACTTTGTGAGGGCGATATGTGTCTGGACGAGGATGAATTTTTAAGTGTCGAAAAATGGCCGCTGGACGATCTGATTGAGCAGGTTGAACAGGGGCTGATATGCGACGCGAAAACGGTTGCGGTGCTCTTTAAAGCGAGGGAATTTCTGTTAAAGCAAAATTGAAAATAACTTCCGCAATGAGTATTGAGTGGTCACCGATGAGACCTGAAAAAAGGGAGGCAATTTTGTGAAAAGAACCGTTCTGGTAGTGGATGACGAAAAAAACATTGTTGATATACTTAAATACAATCTGGAAAAAGAAGGCTATGATGTGCTGTGTGCATACGACGGAAAGGAGGGGCTGGACTCGGCCCTGAACAAGCAGCCGGACCTTATTTTACTGGATGTTATGCTGCCCTACATAAACGGCTTTGACGTATGCACCGAGATCAGGAAGAAGGATAAGCTGACTCCCATAATAATGTTAACGGCGCGGGAGGAAGAGACGGATAAGGTTTTAGGACTTGATTTGGGAGCAGATGACTACATAGTTAAGCCTTTTCGCATAAAGGAGCTTTTGGCGAGGGTAAAGGCAAACATAAGACGCATGTCCCATATGAATGAAGCGCCGGCAGAGGATGACCAGGAGATCATAAAAGTAGGCAGCCTGATTGTAGACATAAGCAAAATGAGAGTTTTTAAAAAAGGGAAGCCGGTAGACCTGTCACAGAGAGAATATGACCTTGTAAAGTATATGGCAAAGGCACCGGGAAAAGTGTTTGTCAGAGAAGAGCTTATGACCGAGGTATGGAATTACGATTATTTCGGTGACGTCAGGTTGGTGGATACGGCGATGAGAAGGCTCAGAAAGAAGCTTGAGGACGACCCGGCCAACCCGGAGTATATTATAACTAAGTACGGTGGAGGATACTACCTGAACGCGAATACCTAGAGACAGGGATACAATGCGCCGGAAGAGGTGAGGAAGCTGAACAGAGGTCTTCATTTCAAGCTTGTTTTAATCATGCTTATACTCATAGTGTCTCTTATGACCGTTGTTTGCGCTTTCCTCGTTCGCGGAGTTCTCAATTACTACCTTTTTGAGTTTTATGACCAGATGAAAAAGGTGTTTACAGACGCCGAGTTTATCTCAGAGCTCAGCAGCAGGGCAAGAGCGGGAGAAAATGAGCTCAACGATATGCTTGCTGCATATAAAGGCCCCTTGGGTATAGACTCGGGGACACGCAATTATTATATTCTGGATGGTAAAACGGGAGAGCTCCTGATTGACGGTGGCAAGCCCTCAGGCGTAGGCTCAGAGCAAGATATTGAGATTACTCCAAATATATTGAAAGCCCTTAACGGAGAAGAGGGATATAAGGGCTCTATAGGCGATAGCTATATGGATTTTGCAGTTCCCATAAAGGGCGGAGAAAACTCTTATATTGTCTACATAAAGGACAATAAAAGCAATGCGCAGGAGCTGAATGTTGAGCTCTTCAAGATCATATTGGAAGCGCTGCTGGTTGGCCTTATAATATCCGTGCTTCTCAGCTTTTTGCTGTCAAAGACCTTAATTAATCCAATTCAGAGCCTTACCCGGGCCGCAAACAGGGTGGCAGCGGGAGATTTTTCAGAAAAAATTGAGGTAACGGCCAAAGATGAGATTGGAATACTTACGCAAACCTTCAACGATATGGCCAATCGTCTGAAGGAGACCCTTGAGGACATCGAAAATGAAAAGAACAAGCTGAGCACGGTATTTCTCCATATGACGGATGGTATCGTGGCTTTTTCAAGGGATGGAGAGCTCATTCACCACAATCCCACAGCCGAGCGTATGCTTGGTATCAAACTTGGGGACGGTAAACTGGGGTTTAAAGAAATCTTCGGCGATATTGTCACAATGAAAGAGGTTTTTTCGTTAAGAAGACCTAACGTTATTCAGGTGGGGAAAGATATTGGCAAAAAAAGCCTTGAGATCTCATTTGCGCCCTTTTCAAGGGGGAATATCCAGAGGGGTGTTTTGGCTGTTATACACGATGTTACGCAGCAGAAGCGCGCCGACGAGATCAGGAAGGAATTTGTGGCAAATGTATCCCATGAGCTGAAAACACCTATAACAAGCATAAGAAGCTATGCCGAAACCCTGGCGGATTCAGACGACAGCCTTCCGGAAGAAACAAGACAGAATTTTCTTTCTGTTATTGTCAATGAAAGCGATCGCATGAATAAAATCGTACAGGATCTCCTTGCCCTGTCCAAATTTGATGCGGGCGAGGTTGTAGTTGATATAAAGCCCTTTGATATTAACCAATCAATTAAAAATATCTATGATATGATGATACTGGATATCAAAAAGCAGGGGCTTGAGCTTATCATCGATATTGAGAAACAGCTACCAGAGATTATGGGTGATAAGAGCAGGATCGAGCAGGTTCTTATCAATATCGTATCAAATGCCGTGCGGTATACTCCCGAGGGCGGAAAGATAACAATTAGTGCGGGAGCCTCTGGCAGTAATATATGGATCAAGGTCAGCGATACGGGAGTCGGAATACCGAAAGAGGATATTCCGCGTCTCTTTGACAGGTTTTACAGAGTGGACAAGGCAAGAACCAGGGCTTATGGGGGCACAGGCCTTGGATTATCCATAGCCCATGAAATTATAACCAAGCACGGTGGGAGCATCCAGGTTGAAAGCGAGCTGGATAAGGGCACGGACTTTATCATCCTGCTGCCGATTGAGGGCAGGTAAGCTTTCGGTTATATTGGAGGGTGAACATGGCCAAGCAGGTTATTGAGCCTTTAAAAACCTTTATTATTGTTCTGCTGCTGGCATCCTCGCTGTTTCTTGCCGGAAAGACAGGGGTGTTCAACGAGCTTATCAGTTCTGTTCCTGTCCTTGAAAATGCCGGGGATTGGATAAGGTCCCTTGGCCGCCAGAACAGCAGCAGTATTGAAGGAAGCATATTTCTGCATGAGGCGGCAAGGCCTGTTGGCATTGTCCTGACAGACAGAGATGGACTGCATGTGGGGGCAATGTATGACCGGGCTGCCATTAACGACCTTTATAACCGGGTCTCGAAAACGTTGGGTGAAGCGCTGGGCTCAGCGTCCGTGCCGGAGGAGGTTGACCGCAGGCAGTGGGAGGGCGCCCTGGGAAGCGAAGGAGTTTATTTCGAGTTCAGCGATGAAATACCCCTTACTGTAGCAGCACGCTGGCTTGGACTTGAAATGATTAATGTCAACAGCCATAGCGCGAAAAGAATTTGCATCGCAAAAAGCGGCGACAGGACAGACATGTATTATATTAGCGGTGATAAAAGGATTTTCAGGTGCAGGACCGCCGCAGTCCTGAGTGGCCTTGCGCCCTTAATGAATTCCCTCATGCAAAAGGAAGTCAATTTTGCCTTTGAACTGGGAGGGGATTTTGAAGGATTGGATCCCAACAGCCTGATACCCAAAAATACTCCCGAAGCCTATGTATTAAAATCGGAAAACTTGCTGGACAATGAAGCTGCCCGGGATTCCGTTTTTTCAGCTTTTCGGATAAACCCTGGCTCAAAAAACACATATAAAATAAACGAGGGCAAGGCAAACGAGGGGGTCGTGTATGTTGAGAACAATGCGACTCTGGAGATATATAAAAACGGTTTGATAGTATATGACAGGGAAACGGACGGAAGAAACGACATAATGCTGCCTTTTGCGCAAAGACCGGCGGATATCGGCGATATTATCGAAGCGGCATGGGAAATGATTGGCTCTTTGCGAGAACATGACAGCCGCGGTGATGAAGTGATATATTTTACCGGCGTAAGCGAGGCAGCATCGGTCTATAAGGTTACCTTTGATTATTTTGTAAACGGCAAGGAGATTATTAACGACGGACATGGGGCAACCGTAACGATGAAGGACGGCAGGATAATAAAAGTCAGTGCTTATTTGAAGAGCTACAGGCTTGCGGGTGAGAAGACGGCAATGTTGCCTGCCAGGCTGGCGGCTGCAATTGCCAGAGAGGGCACCGACGGCAGCCAGCTATGCATAGCTTATGAAGATAATGGAGCGGATACCCTTGTTCCGTTCTGGTATCCCAAAAGGGCTTAGAATCATATTTCCGAGCCATAGCCCGAAAATATTAGTTATAAGGTCAGAATGGATGCGTTTGGATGCCGTTCAGGGGTTTGAGCTATGAGCATATCAAGAATTAAAACAATAGTCATATTTATCCTCTTAATAGTGAATGTCTGTCTTCTCGCAATATATTTTGTGGATAAATACGATGACATGGTTTTGGGCAACCAGACCAGGAGCGCGCTGGTTGATTTTTTAGAAGCCAAGGGCATTTCCATGAACGAGGACAGGATACCCAATGAGACCAAACGGGATATATATTACATAACAAGAGACATTGAAATGGAGCGGGGACTGGTAGAAGCGGTTCTTGGCTCCTGCGAAGCTATTGACCAGGGCGGATATGTATACCTGTATAAAAGCAAGAACGGCAATGCGGAGTTCAGGAGTACGGGCAGATTTGATATAACCATAAACAAATATCCTACGGGCAGCAAGAGCATCGAGAAGGTGTCGGAGGAGCTGCTGGATTTAATGGGTCTGGACGCAATTCGGGACACCTCGGAAGGTCTGCGTTCCGACGAAATAAAAAAGGTTGGGTATATCTGTTTACATGAAGAGGATGAAGTTTTTAATTGCCGGATAAACTTCACATACCATGCCGACGGGAGAGTTGAGATTAGCGGGAATAAAATTGTCGGAAAAATTGGCTATTTGCGGCAGGCTGATATGCTCTCAATTGCGACTGTGCTTGTAAGCTTTGCGCGGGAAGCGGAGAATACAGAAGGCATAAGCCGGATTGAAAGCATAAAGCCGGGATATATGATGTCTGCAAACGCGGCTGAGCTTCAACCGGTATGGCGTATAATTACCGACTGCGGTTATTATTATATAGATGCGGCTACCGGTACTTTGAGGGTTATATAGCCTGGCAGTTAACTGCGTATTCGAAGCTTCATATGATTTTATAAGGAACACTTTACTTTTGGATGTAATTTATGTATAATGTGTTGATTATGTTAATTAGTTGACACTGTATTGTCAGAATTAACATCCAGAATCCGGTTATAATTTA
>JAAYOP010000005.1 GCA_012520295.1 Clostridiales bacterium
GACATTAAATTATGTATTGACAAATTATAGTCCGGTTAGTAAAGTAACAAGTGTGATATTGTTAGAAGTCCCATTGTTTTAAAACTTAATATGTTCACGGCGTAAAGCTATAAACAGCTTGAGCATAATAGCTTTGGGAAGATGGGTGAGAATCCCACGCGGAGCCGCCGCTGTAATGGCAGAGCCTGTTTCGATATGCCACTGTGGAAAGCCGAATATCAATTTCCGCTCCATGGGAAGGCGAAACAGGACCATGAAGCCTGAGCCAGAATACCGGCGCTGTGAATTGTTCATTGCGGGCTAACGGAACTTTGGCCGGTGTGAGACCCTCAGCGGGTATTTGCTTATATTATGCAAATGCTGCTGCCGATATGCCATTATGCCTCTCCGTTTGTCGGAGGGGATTTTTAATTGCAAAGATTAGCGTATCAAAAGGATATAGCGCAGTTAGACAATGATGAAAAATCTAGAAATTCATTATTTTGTCAGCGACCGGCGGTACGGGCAAAGACCAGAAACACCCTTGTACCCCTGTGGGCTCTGTCAAGAAGCGGCAACATGCCCGTGGCTTTCAAGTACGGACCGCTTTGTCGAACCGTTATTACACAGGGCCGTGCTCCAAATATCCGGTTAAGCTTTATAAGAGTTTCGGTTGCGTAACGACAGGGAGGAATAAAATGGCTAAAGCAATAATGATACAGGGGACAATGTCCAGCGTGGGAAAGAGCCTGATGTGCGCTGGGCTGTGCAGAATACTCAAGCAGGATGGCTACCGGGTGGCCCCTTTTAAAAGCCAGAATATGGCGCTGAACAGCTATATAACGGGGGATGGCTTAGAGATGGGGCGCGCACAGGTAATGCAGGCGGAGGCTGCGGGTATAGAGCCCACGGTTTTGATGAATCCCATACTGCTCAAACCTACGAGCCATCAGGCCAGTCAGGTGATAGTTAAGGGTGAGGCAGTGGGCACGATGCCTGCCCGGGATTACTATGTTTATAAAAAGCAACTTAGAAGCGTCGTTGAGGAGGCGTACAGGGAGCTTTCCGCCCAAAACGATATTATTGTTATCGAGGGAGCGGGAAGTCCGGCGGAGATTAATCTGAACAGTGAGGATTTCGTGAACATGGGCATGGCGAATATTGCCGACGCGCCGGTACTGCTGGTGGGCGACATAGACCGGGGCGGAGTATTCGCAAGCCTATATGGCACCGTGGAGCTGGTTTCCGACAGTGAGCGTGCCCGCATTAAGGGTATAATAATAAACAAGTTTCGGGGGGATGTGGAAATACTGGAGCCCGGGCTTGAAATGCTGGAAAAATTGCTCCGCGTTCCTGTTCTTGGCGTGGTTCCGTATATGCAGTTGGATTTGGATGACGAGGACAGTCTTTCGGAACGATTTACAGGCCCGGTAACGCCAAGTCTTCTGGATATTGCAGTTATAAAGCTGCCCGGAATATCCAATTTCACCGATTTTAACGCCCTCTCCCGTATAAGTTGCGTAGGCCTCCGCTATGTAGACTCTGTCAAGGCCCTTAATGAGCCGGATCTTATCATCCTGCCCGGCACCCAAAATACCATGGGCGATCTTAGATGGATGAGGCAAAACGGGCTGGAGGCGGCTATTAAAAAGAAGGCCGCCGCAGGCACGTCCATAATAGGCGTATGCGGCGGTTATCATATGCTGGGATATATCCTGGAAGACAGCGAGAGCGTGGAGGAGGGCGGCTCGATGAGGGGGATGGAGCTTCTGCCGGTGGACACTGTTTTTGAAGCACAAAAGGTGCGCACAAGGAAGACGGGAGCCGTCCGGCCCCTTGAAGGCATTTTTTCCTCGCTTTCCGGCATCGAAATAACCGGATATGAAATACATATGGGAAGAACCAGCCTGCGCCCTGAAGCCCTGCCCTTTTCCATTTTGGACGGAGGCAAGAGTGATGGCGCTGTCTATAAAAACGTACTGGGCAGCAGTGTCCATGGCCTGTTTGACGGGGAGCTGGGAACGGCTGTTGTTAGAATGCTGTTAAAATCCAGGGGCATTGAGGAGCCATCTTTAGAGGCCATAAACACTTATGAATATAAAAACCGGCAATATGATGCGTTGGCCGAAATACTTCGCAGCAGTCTTAATATGGACAGTATTTATAAAATCATAAACGACGGTGGGCAATGACAGAAGATGACTGTGTTGTTTCGCGGTTTTACCACACGGTTACGCCGCTAATGATATGGGTGCACTGAGCGGGACCCGGCGTATAAATCTGCCTGAACCCCATTTACAGCCCTCCTTATTAACTGCGGCAATCACCTGGTGGAGTCATAAAGGAGCCTGAACTCTTCTTCTGCCTGAAGGAAGATATCGGTCAACGTGGGATCAAAATGAATTCCTTTGCCTGAATAAATAACCTCCAGGCTTTTTTCATGGGAATAAGCTTCTTTGTAGACCCTCTTGGACCTGAGGGCGTCGTAGACATCGGATATGGCCATTATCCTTGCTGACAGAGGAATTTTTTCTCCAAAGAGCCCCTCGTTGTATCCGCTGCCGTCCCATTTCTCATGGTGGTACAGGGCAATATCCATACCCATTTCGAGAAACTCGTTCCTGCCGTACTGCTCTCCAACTTTGGCCAGGGTCTCATATCCTATTTGAACGTGAGTTTTCATAACCGCAAATTCTTCATCGGTGAGTTTCCCAGGCTTGAGAAGAATGCTGTCGGGTATGCCAACCTTGCCGATATCGTGGAGAGGGCTGGCTTTAAAAATCGTCTCTATGAATGAGTCGTCTATTTCGTTGGCATACTTCGGCTGACTGCGGGCTTTTTCCGCAAGCAGGCGGCAAAAACTCGCTGTGCGCTCTATATGCGTGCCCGTTTCGTCATCCCGGGATTCCGAGAGCTTGATAAGGGCATATATGGTTGCCATCTGGGAAGCTGATATTTCCCGGACCTTTTCTTCAACCAGGGTTTCAAGGTGCTGACTGTATTTTTCCAGCTCCTCTTCCGCGGTCTTCATCTCCGTTATGTCCTGGATTGTTCCGTAATAGTGGGATGTATCGGTCCGGCCCCTACTGTCGGCCGCAGGACTGCATCTCAGGTGAAGCCACTTTATTCGATTGTCCGCCGTTATAAGGCGGTATTTTATTGTGAGAGATTCATTTTTATCAAACAACCGGCTATACAAACGGGCTACATCTTCATAGTCATCGGGGTGCACCCGGGACAAAAACAGCTCCAGAGAAGCCGGAATTGAAGAATCGGCCTCCAGGATATAATAAAGTGACTGGGACCAGATCATACTGCCGGTATCCGGATAATAGTCCCAGCGGCCCAGCATGGCTATTTTCTGCGCTTCAACCAACATCTCTTCGCGAAGAGAGAGCTCTTTATTGAGCAGCTCAAGCTGTCTTGTTATTGAGGAGTAGTCCAATACCAGGCGTGTCAAAAGATCACTTTGAATACTGTGGTCGATTTCCTTGGCAAAACTCTCAAGAAAACAGGCCTTAATATCATTTATCTTCTGTTCGGTTAAACTGTCTGACAAGACATTTTGCAGCATAAAATCATGGCTGTTCATTTGCTCTCCTCCGACAGCAAGTAATCAATGCCCACATTTTTTAATAACTGCAGGTGCCGGATTAACGCTTTAATATCCTCTTTTGAGGCTATGATGCTGCCGTGTTGGGGCGCAACTATATCTATATCCAGTGAAGCGATTGTTTTCAGGGTATGAGCTGACGCCAGACTGGATGTCATAACCCTTTGATGAAATGCTTTTATTCCGCTCAAACAGCACTTTGGCAGTTTCAGGGCACAGGTATTGGAGCCCGGGCATTTTCTGCAGGCCTCGTCAAGCTCAAGAAACAGTGTCCACTCATCATCAAAGCTGCCGAATAAATCACTGGAAAACAGGGTTTTCGTCTGGGTGTCATAGGTGACAAAGCTGCCCGTCTGGTGGCAATATGGCGTCTCATAGAACTCAAGCCGTCTTCCTGTGGCAAAATCAAAGTGATTATTCAAATCCCGAATATCAATTTTTTCCGTCCTTGAGGAGTAGTAGTTTATAAAAATGTTGTTATCGTTATGGGAGATAATCCTGAGGTTATCATTGTTTATAATAGACTCCAGATGAGGCAAGCTGCCGCATAAATCCGGGTCATAGTGCTGATATATTAGCCTCGTAATCTGCTTGGGGTTCAAACCTGTTCTCAGGATTTTTATCATAACCTCACTGAAGGAATCCCGGCTGCCGCCGTCTATTAAAACGGCCTCCTCGCCTTCGATAATCAAATATGGATTGCAGTGCAGTCCTATATTTCTGTCGGAATATCCCACCCAGTATATGCCTTCGGCTATTTCTACAGGTTCTTTTTCAGCAATTATCTCATGCTTACCCATGGCGTGTCCTCCCTGTGTTTTATATTTGTTACAGGCTGCATGAACGGGTTTTCAATGGAGTATTTCCCAGACTCCCTTTTGGTTATTTAATGCCTGTTTGCAGCACAATGGAATTGGGTCGTGTGACCGCAAATCCATTCAGGCAGTCATCAATGTACCTGAAACGGGTAAACAGGTTTGTTTTTGCAAATGCGTTTCGCAAAACCCATTTGTCCAGTGGAAATCAGGTTAAAAATAATAATTCTTATATGCATCTTATCATATAGCAAAGAATAAATCGATACCTTTTTAAAACTGAAAAGGCCTCCGAAGTCCAATTCGGAGACCTGTGTATGTCCTTTTATTACATAAGCCTGAGCCTGAGCTTAGGATACTCGCGGCTCGGGATAGATTAGTCCATATAGTCGAATTTAAGCTTTATATAGCCCTTTTTTACCATATCGTTTAATAAGGTAGGCACCGCCACATTGGCCCAGTCCTGTTCGCTGCCCCGGTAGCAGATTGTTAAGGGGCCTCTTGCTCTGCCGTTGGGGTAGGGATTCAGGCCGTTTGGGAACAGATCATAAAAGTCGTACATCATCTTTTTCATGCTTTTGGGCAGGACCAGTGTTTCAAGACCGCAACAGCCGAAAAATGCGTGAATGCCTGCCTCCCGGATACCCTCAGAAACAACGATTTCTTTAATGGGATACATGCGCTCAAAGGTCTTGTCATAGACCTCGGGGGTAAAATCTTCGCCAGTGCAGAAAAAATTATTCCAAATGCCGACGATGGGCATTCCGGCCACCATCGAGGGCAAGACCACCGTTTCAACGGAAGGGCCCGTATATCCGGGTTTGTTTCTAAAATCATATCCGCCGCCGTTACGATTGCCGCCGAGATAAATGTCATATATACGATCGTCCGTAAAGGGCATAAAGCAGCGAATTCCAAGGGCAAGCAGCTCTTCCTCGGACGGATTCCAGACCGGGATTAGTTGTCCCTGGCAGTGTGGTCTGTGCTCCATATCGGCAATAGCGATATAGTTGCAGTCTATACATCTGAGAACATATGAAGTACCGCATTTATCACAGGTTATATTTCCTTCCGGTAGTTCTGCGCTGCATTTTATGCATTTCATGGCTATCCCTCCTGCTATGATGGATTAACAAAATTATAAGAAAGCCAGGGGAATAAATCAAGTCATATATCCTGAGGGGAGTAATGCCTTACGGTATTAATAGGGCAGGGCCCCTTAATGAACAGTAAATGACATGTACAGCATAGCTATTACGGCTATAACCAAAACCACCCTGCCGACAGCCTGCATGGCTCGGTAGAAGCTTGTGGGCTCGGGATTTTCAACAAACAGCGAATGTCTGAGCCGAAAGAAAAGGTCCGGTGAAATGATATCTGTCGCAAGGATTCCCAGAAACAGCACTGCCAGAAGCAAGAAAACAGGCTGACCTCTTGTCGTTATTTTTGGATTTACAGCCAGCTCGGCTATCTGATAGTTTGTGGGATACCACTTGGTCTCATGATCCGCCGGAATACCATTTTTATATTCACCTTCGTATTTGGCAGTGACTATTATAATGTTATCTATATGTCCGTCCTTGTCCAACAAAAACCCGTCATGTAAAGTGCCCTCAAATATCAGAGTGTCTTGTTCATAGATGCCAAGCCGTTCCGAGGGACTGTTGCCGCCAATAACCAGATATTCCTTTGTTATATTGCCTCGTTTGAAAGCCAGTTTAGTCCCGTCGGGCTGCCTGCTTCTTGTTAAAGAGAGCTCTTCTCCATCCACATTGCCCCGCCACTGATTAAGTCTATATAATGGTGTAAAAAGGAGTTGAGCCAAAGCTCATACCTCGGTAAAATATAGTTGCTAAACAAATACCAAACCGAGGAGGATGAACCATGGCTCAGTTTAATATTACTATAA
>JAAYOP010000034.1 GCA_012520295.1 Clostridiales bacterium
ATATGATTGTCCAACAGATATGGAAAGCATTGAAAAGGTGCGTTAGACTTTTCAACGCTTCCCACAGCGCTACTACTACTTACCATTGACAGACTTCCTAAAAAAATGGACCATATGTTTGACAACCGCAGACTTGAATTTTCAACGATAAAGATATTATATTGATTATTATTTAAATCTGTGATATCATTTCCCAATATGGTAAACTTGAAAAAGGAGACATACTCATGGATACAATTAAAGCTGAAAAAAGAAACCCTAATTTAAAGGCAAAACAGCTGAGAAGGACGGGGTTTGTACCCGGATGCATATTTGGCAAAAATCTCAATCCTTCTCTGGAAATTCAAATAAAGCAGAATGAAGCGGCTCAGTTTTTAAAAAGCAACTCCACAGGCAGCACCGTGCAAATAGCCTTAGGCAGAAAAAAGTATTTTACGCTGCTAAAAGAAATTTCCCACAATCCGCTTTCAAATCAAATCGAGCACCTTAGTTTTCAGGAGCTGGTAAAGGGAGAGCCTGTCAGCAGCGCCGCACGTATTATTCTGCTCAACAGGGAGAAAGTTCAGGATTTGATAAATCAAACACTTTTTGAGATCCCCTACAAAACCATACCCTCCAAGCTGGTTGATAGAATTGAGATAGATCTTGAGGGTATGAAGGCAGGAGATAGCGTAAAGGTGGAGGATTTGGATTTTGCAAAGGACGAGGAAATTGAGCTTCTGATACCGGCTGACAGTATGATATTTAATATAGTTGAGCCGAGGAAAGCTGCTGTGGAAGAGGAAACAGCGGAGGAAGCAGCAGGGGAAGAAATGACGACCTCTGAGGAATAATCTATATATATGTCTAAATAAACTACAGCATGTGCCGAAGCTTTTTTTGCGCATGCTGTTTGTTATAAATAAGTATTTTTATTACACATGCTGTCGGCTGTGTTGTATTGTATTGGAATGGAATATAGTGTATAATAGCCGCTGAAACTGTGAGGATTAAACAGAAGATCAGGCAGGACTATTCACGTTTTCAGGTTACTCTATAAGCAGTATCGAGGTGGGGGATTTGACTGTAAATATTGACGGCATTCCCGTATACTATTCCGATGAGGGTGCGGGGGATTGTGTATTGATATTGGAAGGCTGGGGCACCAATTTAAGCCTTTATGCCGGAATTTCAAAGCATCTGTCAAAGTCCCACAGGGTTATAACCCCGGATTTACCGGGATTTGGGAGGACGCCGCCTCCTGAGAGAGCCTGGGAAGTGAAGGATTATGTTCAGTTTATCGAGAGTTTTTCGGTGGCACTGGGCATTGAAAGGGCGATACTAATCGGGCATTCTCACGGCGGAAGAGTGGCAATCAGGATGGCAGCCGATGAAAATGTAAGGCTGCGTGTGCCTAAAATTGTACTTATTGACAGTGCCGGGATAGTGCATAAAAAGACGCCGAAGCAAAAACTGAGACTTTATACATATAAAATGGGCAAAAAGGTTCTGAGTTCACCGCCTGTCAAAAAGCTGTTTCCCGACGTGCTGGAAGGCTTAAGGAAGAGGATGGGGTCGGAGGATTACAGAAATGCCGTTCCTGTTATGAGGCAAACGCTGGTTAATGTGATAAGCGAAGATCTCAGGGAATACATGCCGAAAATAAAGCAGCCAACCCTGCTTATTTGGGGAGACAGAGATACGGCTACACCTATAGAGGACGCATATATAATGGAAAAACTCATACCCGACTCAGGCCTTGTGACAATAAAAGGAGCCGGTCATTATTCGTATCTGGAGCAGCCTGTATTAGTCGGCAGGGTATTGGATTCATTTCTGGGAGTTGAACAAAAATGATAAGGGACATTTTATTTTTTCCGCTCGCTGCCGCTTTTTTACTGGCAATGAGCTTTTTGATTATCAGGTATATACACATATTTCAGCTCAATTCATATAAGCCCCAGGTACAAAAGAAATGGGTTGCGGATAATATACCGGAGTTTCTGTTAAAAACGGTATGGATTTTCGGCACGGTGCCGGTCATACTCAAGCTGGGAGACTGGGGCGCGGCGATTGGGACTGCCATCTATGTTTTGGTGGCCTTATTAAATCTACCTAAAAAAGCGAAAAAACCCCTTGTTTTTACCAACAGGGTTAAAAGACTTCTTGTTACGCAGGGTATAATTCTTGCTGTTATTATTGCCCTTTCAATTATAATGACCGATAGCAGACGGTTTTTTACAATGGTTTTTGCCATCGTGTCCATCTGTGCGCCTTACTTTATTTTATTTATCAACTGGATTAACAGCCCGATGGAAAAGGCGATTAACAACAGGTATATAAAGGATGCAAAAAGGATTAGAAGTCAGATGCCGGAGCTGAAGGTAATAGGGATTACTGGGAGCTACGGAAAGACCAGCGTAAAAGTTTTTCTGGGAAAGCTGCTTTCTGCCAGGTATAATGTGCTGGTGACACCTGAGAGCTATAACACGACTCTTGGCGTTGTCCGAACTCTGAGAGAAAAGCTGAGAGCGACACATAATGTTTTCGTTTGCGAAATGGGAGCCCGAAATATTGGAGATATAAAGGAGATATGCGACATAGTAAAGCCTGATTACGGGGTAATAACCTCCATAGGTCCTCAACATCTGGAGAGCTTTAAGAGCATAGAGAATGTTGTGAAGACCAAGTTCGAGCTTGTGGATTCACTGGGCGAGGACGGCGTTGCCTTCTTAAATGCCGACAATGAATATATTAGCGGTGTTTCGGTTCCGGTGAAGCGTGTTGAATTCGGAACCGAAAAGGGGGATTACCGGGCAATGGATATCAGGGTGTCGGAACGGGGTTCGGAGTTTAAAATCGGAGATACTCAGTTTAAAACAAAGCTGATAGGCCGGCACAATGTCCTTAACATTGCCGCCGCGGTAGCCGTGGCAAACACTATGGGGATTCCAATGGAGGAGCTTGTCCCTCTGGTTTACAGGCTGGAAAGCGTGCCTCACAGACTGCAGCTTCTGGGCAGTGGAAACAGGTTGGTAATAGACGATGCATACAACTCCAATCCGGAGGGCGCAAAAGCTGCTCTGGAGGTGTTATCGGCCTTTGACGGCTTTAAACTGCTTGTGACTCCCGGTATGGTGGAGCTGGGAACAAAGCAGTTTGAATGCAATTATAACTTCGGTGTGCAGGCGTCACAGGTGTGCGATCATGTGATATTGATTGGTGAAAGACAAACCGAGCCCGTATACAGAGGTCTTATTGACTCGGGCTATAAAAAAGAGTGTATAACTATATCAAAATCGTTGAATGACGGTTTAGCTGCGGCGGAAAGAATCGACACAGGAGGTAAAGTGCGTATAATGCTCCTTGAAAACGATCTGCCGGATAATTATTAATGCTTTAGTCAAAAGGAGGCTGTTTCACTTGAAAATTAAGCTGGGTGTATTCTTCGGCGGCAGAAGCGTAGAACATGAGGTCTCGGTCATAACCGGAATTCAAACGATAAATAATCTTGATAAATCTAAATATGACGTTATACCGATATATATAAGCAGGGAAAATTCATTTTATACCGGAGAACGGATAGGAAACATAGAGGAATACAGAGATATAAAAGCTTTGATTAAAAAAAGTGTGAGGATAATACCCGTCAGCGGGAGCGGGCGCTGCGAGCTAATCAGATATCCGCTTAAGCGCTTAGGCAGCTCTGTTTACGACTACATCGATATTGCCTTTCCGGCAGTGCATGGAACAAATACGGAGGACGGAACCATTCAGGGTTTTTTCCGCACCCTTGATATACCGTTTGTAGGCAGCGACATATTGCCCTCGGCCGCAGGAATGGATAAATATGCAATGAAAACCCTTTTCAGAGACGCGGGACTTCCGGTTTTGGACGCGTATCGCTTCAACTCGAAGGAATACTATAAATCCCCGGGTAATATTGTTCAGACTCTGGAAGAGAAGCTGCGCTATCCAATGATTGTTAAGCCGGGAAATCTGGGCTCCAGCGTTGGTATAAAAATAGCCAGGGACAGGGGAGGTCTGGGCGATGCTATTGATTACGCCGCAGGCTTTGCCAGAACTATCCTAGTTGAAAACGCCGTGGAAAACCTGATGGAAATAAACTGCGCTGTTTTGGGGGATTATGAAAACGCCAGGGCGTCGGAATGTGAACAGCCCCTCAGCTTCGATGAAATCCTCAGCTATGAAGATAAATATGTCTCCGGAGGTAAGAGCACTGGTAAGGGGATGGGCGGACTTAGAAGAATAATTCCCGCTCCCATAGATGACGGGGTGAGGGAAGATATCCGCTCTTTGGCAATCAGGGCTTTTAAGGCCCTGGATTGCAGCGGTGTGGCCAGAGTTGATTTTTTAATGGATAAGCTCAGCGGCGAAGTTTGGGTGAACGAGATTAACACTATACCGGGTTCCCTGGCTTATTATCTGTGGGAGCCTCTGGGCATGAAGTATTCACAGCTTCTAGATGAGATGATTTCTTTGGCTATGAAGCGTCAAAGAGAAGACTCAGAGATAAATTATGAGATTGAGACAGGTATTCTGGCGGGCTTCTCCGGAGGAGGCTCCAAAGGAGTAAAACTATAAAAACCATTGACAAGTATGTAATCTGATATTAGTCTTGGTTTAAACAAACTAAAAAGATTTGAAGTGAGAATATGATTGAATACGAAGAGTATAAAACGGGATTAAACAATTTAAAGCCGCAGCTTCAGGAGCTGTATTCCGCTATGAAGACCGAAGAAGCGCGAGCCGAAATAGAAAGGCTCGAAAAAGAAAGCGCGCAGGACGGTTTCTGGAGTGATATTGAAAGGTCACAAAAGGTGCTTCAGACTATCAAAAAGCTCAAGGCTAAGTGTGAAACATATGATAAGCTGGCGGCAAAATGGGACGATCTTTATACACTGTGTACTATGGCCATAGAGGAAGAAGACTTATCTGTTCTTCCTGAGTTGGCGGAAGAATATGAAGCATTTCAAAAGGAGCTTGAAACCGCAAGGCTGAGCACCCTGCTAAACGGTGAGTATGACGGCAACAATGCCATATTGTCTCTTCACGCAGGCGCGGGGGGAACGGAAGCTCAGGATTGGGCTCAGATGCTGTATAGGATGTATACACGCTGGGCTGAGCGGCACGGCTTCAAATACAAGCTTTTGGACTGGCTGGACGGTGACGAGGCCGGAATAAAAAGCGCCACCATATCCATTACTGGTGAAAATGCATACGGATACTTGAAAAGCGAATCCGGAGTACACAGACTGGTCAGGGTTTCGCCCTTTGACTCGTCAGGCAGACGCCACACCTCCTTTGCCGCTGTAGAGGTAATGCCCGAGATTGAAGGAGACAGCGATATTGAGATAAGGGCGGAAGACCTGAAGGTGGATACCTACCGTTCCAGCGGCGCAGGCGGTCAGCATGTAAACAAGACCGAATCGGCAGTACGAATAACCCATATCCCCACAGGAATTGTTGTTTCCTGTCAGGTGGAGCGCAGCCAGCATCAGAACAGAGAAAATGCCATGAATATGCTCAGAGCCAGACTTGCGGAAATAAAAGAACGGGAACGGCTGGAGAAAATAGAGGATATTAAGGGTGAGCAGATGAGAATCGAATGGGGAAGTCAGATACGTTCTTATATTTTTATGCCCTATACCATGGCAAAGGATCACAGGACAGGTTTTGAGGTTGGTAATATAAACGCAGTTATGGACGGGGATATTGACGGATTTATTAACGCTTACCTGAGAATGAAGGCGTAAGCTTATATATTAATCTCCGTTCGGGGAAGACAAAAAGAAGGAATAAAGTTTATACTGTGTTTGAGCGGTTGTCATGCCTGACGCCTATGCGGTTTATTGCCCCAAAACGGTATGCTGCAACTGGAAAAGAAGCTGGAAAGACTGAGAGCGCTCCTGAGATTGGGGATGAAAGACTTGTGATGCTGGGGCAGGATAACCTTCACCTGCAATTCTGTGATAGCAAAGAACTGTTGGGGAAAACCGCATATCCAGAAGGACAACATATCGCTGCTTGAAGGTATGCTGAAAAAGCAGATAACCTGGAGAGCATGGAATGGGTAATATGTAAACTCGATGGCAACCGCGATACCTTACTCAAGAGACCAGGTGCCGGAGGGCAGGTAATGGGTATCCGGTATATGTATAAAAGCGGTCTGACGGCCCGGTATTTTCGGACCCCAGACTTTTATTTTGTATAATTATATTTTTCACTTGCACAGAAAAAGATAGGATGATAAAGTTATGCTTGGAACAATAGTAAATACTTCAGCAGTGATAGTGGGATCTCTGGCCGGATTATTGCTTAGAAAAGGAATACCGAAAAAAATAAGCGACACGGTTATGAAGGCTCTGGCACTATGTGTCATTTATATCGGAATAGACGGAGCGTTAAGTGGTGAAAAGACGCTGGTGGCTATTTTATCCATGGTTATAGGAACGGTAATAGGCCAAATCCTGTCATTGGAAGAGAGGCTTGAGAGACTGGGCGAGCTTATTGAACAAAAATTTAAGGATAAAAACGGCAACAGCTCAATCTCGCAGGGCTTTATAACTGCAACTCTGCTTTTTTGCGTGGGTTCCATGGCGATAAACGGCTCATTTCAAAGCGGATTTAACGGCAATCATGAGCTGCTTTATATAAAATCACTTCTGGATGGCATATCATCTGTTGTTTTTGCCTCCACGCTGGGTATTGGAGTAATGCTGTCGGCTCCGGTGGTTTTTGCTTATCAGGGGACGCTTACCATGCTTGCCGCGCTGGCAGGCCCGTTTTTAAGCGCCGGAACAATAGCGGAGATGACCTGTGTGGGCTCGATTCTTATCATTGCACTGGGGCTTAATATGCTGGGGATAACTAAATTAAAAGTTATGAATATGATTCCGGCAATTTTCGTGCCGCTCATCCTGTGCCTGTTTATGTAGAAGATGCCGGAGAACGAAAAGTTTATATCCTATATAAAAAGGGCATCTAAAACATAAGAGATTAATCGGCAAAAAGGGGAAGGGAAGAGAACAAATGTATAAAACAGGCTTTGACAATAAGAAGTATCTGGAGATCCAGTCTGAGCAAATTAAAAAACGAATATCCAAATTCGGAGGAAAGCTCTACCTTGAATTTGGAGGAAAACTGTTTGATGACTATCATGCCGCCCGGGTTCTGCCCGGCTTTGAGCCGGACAGTAAGGTAAAGATGCTTTCAACCATGAAAGACCAGGCGGAGATTGTTATTGTAATCAATTCCAACGATATTGAAAAAAACAAAGTAAGAGGAGATTTGGGAATAACCTATGACCTGGATCTGCTCAGACTGATAGACGCATTTCGGGCCAGCGGACTCTATGTGGGAAGTGTGGTTTTGACACAATACGGTTCACAACCTGCTGCGAAGGCATTTCAAAAGAGGCTGGAGTCCCTGAATATAAAGGTCTATCGGCACTATTCAATAAACGGATATCCGAACGATGTCTCTCTTATTGTCAGCGAAAGTGGTTTGGGAAGAAATGAGTATATAGAAACTTCCCGATCTCTTGTGGTGGTGACCGCTCCCGGACCGGCAAGCGGGAAAATGGCCACTTGCCTTTCCCAGCTGTATCATGAGCATAAAAGAGGAGTTGCTGCGGGTTATGCCAAATTTGAAACCTTCCCTATTTGGAACCTGCCTCTGAAGCATCCTGTAAACATAGCATATGAGGCCGCCACGACGGATCTGGACGATGTGAATATGATCGACCCATTCCATTTGGAGGCATACGGCGAAACAGCAACAAACTATAACAGGGATGTTGAAATCTTCCCCGTTCTCAGGACAATATTTCAGAATATATATGGACAATCGCCCTATAAATCCCCCACAGATATGGGTGTAAACATGGCAGGTTTTTGTATTACTGACGATATGGCTGTTTCCGAAGCCGCAAACAATGAAATAATCAGAAGGTATTTTGATGCCAGGTGTGGCTTTAGAAAAGGGAATCTTGAAGAGCAGGTGGTTTTCAAAAATGAGCTGGTCATGAAATCGGCCGGTTTGGACATATCCTGCAGGAAAGTTATAGCGGCAGCGCTGAAAAAAGAACAGGAAACAGGTGCGCCTGCAGCTTCCCTTGAGTTGCCAGGAGGCTCAATTATAACCGGGAAAACTTCGGATCTGCTGGGGGCATCTTCGGCTCTGCTGCTTAATGCTCTCAAGGCCCTTGCAGGCATACAGGACGAGGTGCACCTTATATCCCCCGTTGTCATAGAGCCTATACAGGAGATGAAAGTTAAGCATCTGGGAGGACAAAACCCCAGACTTCATACGGATGAGATTTTGATTGCCCTTGCAATCAGCGCCACAATGAATCCCACAGCCGCACTGGCTATCGAACAGATAAAAAAGCTCAAGGGCTGCGAAGCGCACTCTACGGTTATACTATCCCAGGTGGACGAGTTCACAATGAAAAAACTGGGGATAAACCTGACCTGTGAGCCAAAATATCAGACAAAGAAGCTCTACCACGGATAGAACACATTTTAAAAATACTAAAAGCTGTCTGAAAACTGCGGTAAATGTAAATTACCATCGTTTTTAGACAGCGTTCTATTTTAATGCCTGTTTGCAGCGCAACTGATTTTCGGCGTATGCCCGCAAATCAATTCAGGCAGTCGATCAAATGCATAACGCGAGAGCATTTGTTCAGTGGACATTATATTATAATACGGAGCATCAAATCCTGTGGCATGCAACCCGTTTGCCCGCACCAAGAGACCTTAACCCGGGAGTTGAGGTACGGCAGATTTCAGCGCTCTCCGGGCAGCGGGGGAAGAATGAGCAGCCGGGGGTCTTTGCTGCCGCCCGGGTTACCTCTCCCTTTGCCGCACCTCTTATACGCTTTGTCCGGGGATTTGGTTTCGGAACTGCTTCCAGCAGCATACGGCTGTACGGATGCAGCGGCTTTTTAAAAAAAGATTCGGAATCGGAAAGTTCGACTATCTTTCCCAAATACATTACTGCGACCCTGTCGCATATATTCCTTACAACCGCCAGGTTATGTGATATGAAAAGGTAAGTTAGGCCAAGCTCTTTTTGCAAATCGGAAAGAAGGTTAATAATTTGGCTCTGTATGGAGACATCCAGTGCCGAAACAGGCTCATCGCAAACTATAAAATCGGGATTTATGGCCAGAGCCCGGGCTATACCAACCCTTTGCAGCTGGCCGCCCGACAGCTGGTGCGGGTAAACCCTGCTGTCGATTCTCCCCAATCCCACCTTTTCCAAAAGGGTTCTGGCTCGCATAGCCAGGTGCTCCTTCGGGCACGCTTTATGGATAAACAAAGGCTCCACCACAAGCTCATCAATTCTCATTCTCGGATTTAAAGAAGACAGGGGATCCTGGAAGACGATCTGAGCCTTTTTCCGATATTCCCTGAGGGCTGCTCCGGATAGGGATGTGATGTCTTCACCTTTGAAGAAAATCTTCCCTGTCGTAGGGTTTAGCAGGCGGACAAGCATGCGGCCAAGGGTTGATTTCCCGCATCCAGACTCGCCTACAAGCCCCAGTGTCTCGCCTTTAATAATACTCAGATCAACACTGTCTACGGCGGATAAATCCATATTGACGTTCTTACGGGCAGAGCCGGCATTATTATATATTTTTACAAGATTTTCGGTATACAGAATTATTTCAGGCATTATAACCACCCCGATTTTCATCTGCACGGTATGCCTCACTGCCCTGCCAGCATCGCCAACTGTGACTGTCGCCCTCTGAAAAAACCGGAGGCTGCTGGCTTACACACAGGGAACGGCAGTATTCACAACGATCTGAAAAGCGGCACCCTGCGGGATATTCATCCTGCGCGGGAAGGCTGCCGGGTATCATATACAGCCGTTTCCTGTCGTCATCAATACTCGGAACGGATCTTAAAAGGCCCTTTGTATATGGGTGCCGCGGATCTTCGAATATTTCAAAAACATTGCCTGTTTCAACAATTTGACCGCCGTACATGACAATTACCTTCTGGGCCATGTCCGCCACAACGCCCAAATCATGAGTAATAAGAAGCACGGACATTCCAAAGCTTTCCTTGAGCTCCTGTAAAAGGTCCAATATCTGGGCCTGAATCGTCACATCCAGTGCGGTAGTAGGCTCGTCTGCTATGAGCAGGTCGGGATGGCAGCAGAGCGCAATGGCTATCATGACACGTTGGCGCTGTCCCCCAGAGAGTTGGAAGGGATAGCTTTTCATCCGTAGTTTGGCATCGGCAATGCCAACGGCCTCCAGCATTTTAACGGCGGTGCGCGCAGCATCGGCCCTGTTTGTTCTGTTATGACGCCTTATGGTTTCCGTCAGCTGGACCCCGATGGTTAATATGGGATTTAATGAGCTCATCGGATCTTGGAAGACCATTGCGATACGTTTTCCGTTAAGGTTATTCATGGCACGTGGTTTTAGCGTGGTTAAATCCATACCGTCGAATATAATTTTGCCCGATTTTATAATCCCGCCCGTATGCTCCACCAGTCTCATTATGCTAAGGGCTGTGACACTTTTGCCGCAGCCCGATTCTCCAACAAGCCCAACTGTTTCACCGTGTCCTATGGAGAATGAAATATCATCTACCGCAACTATTTGATTTTCCTTGTTTTTGAACACTGTTGTCAGGTTTTTAACTTCAAGCAGCGGCAATTTTATATCTCCTTAAAATCAGTCCAGTTTGACGTTCCAGAAAAACGGTGTGGTGTAGTTTTGATATCCCGTTAAACCCTTGGTTGAAATATACAGCCCGTCATAATCGACCAGCTTTACATAGGGAATTGTTTCATAGAATTTATCATACCATTCACATACAATATCATATCGCTCGCTCTGATCAACCGTTGTGAGCATTCTGTCGAATATTTCGTCCATCTGCCTTGACTGCTCATCGTCCCAATGGCCTATCCATTTATTTGTACCCATCCATGCCCCATAGACCTGGGGATCCGGATCAGGCGCTATAAAAGAGTTGACAATGATATCCCAGCCCTCGGTGTTCTTTCGTTTTTCGACTACCGTGGCATCATCCAGCAGCTCAAGCTCCACATTAAAGCCTATAGCCTCCAGCTGGGACTTCAGTGCTGTGGCTGTCTGCACATAGACTGTGTTTGACCTTTGATTCATAATAATTACCGTACTGCCGTTGTAACTTGATTCGCTGAGCAGTTGCTTTGCTCTATCCAAATCCTTTTGATTATAAACTCCCTCACCTGCTGTCTCGTCATACCATTGGCTGGTTTTGGCGAACAGACAAGGATTTAAGTGCCAAAACTCCTTTGACCCAACGCCCAGGCTTGCCAGCTCCTCCACATCAACACCAACGGCAACCGCCATCCTGGCCTTTACATCCCTGAATATTTTGCCCCCCTGATTAAATATCAACAGAAGCTGATAATTCGGAGAGGTTATATATGTTTGAATCCGGCTGTCCTTTGATAATACAGGATACTGGTCCGACGATATATCCATGGCAAAATGATATTCCCCGCTCTGTACCCCGGCGACCCTCACAGCAAGCTCCGGGACTATGACGTATTTTAAGCGCTCCACAATGGCGTTTCTGGCTCCTGCAAGTCCTGAGCTCTCCCCGGGTGCAGGCAAGTATTCTTCGTATTTTTTCAGCAGTATGTACTGGTCGGGTTTGTATTCTTCCAGCCGATACGGCCCTGTGCCTATGTGTTCGGTCATAATGGAATCAGAATATTTTTCACAAAGCTCCTTTGGGCGTATCATCAGTTTCTGATTGGAGACATTTGCGGAGATCATCTGCAGAAAAGGAGCGTAAGGCTCAACAAATGTTATGTTAACTTTATAATCACCCTCCGCCGAATACTTGTCCAGGTATTGGGCTACGCTTTGGCCTGTACCGTTAAGCCTCAACCAGCGTTCGAGGGAGGCAATCACATCTTCGCTCTTCATTTCCTTGCCGTTATGGAATTTGATGCCTTGTCTCAGGGTGATTGAGTAGGTTCTTCCCTCGTCAAGCATTTCGTAGCTTTCAGCAAGATGGGGTACTGCTTCATATGAGGAATTGAACTCAAAAAGGCTCTCGTAGACATGGCTCATAATGTTATTGACAACCTGAATTGTAACGCTGTCCCCGTCAAGGCATGTGGGAGAAGTGCCTATAGCCACAGTCAGCACCTCGGCGTCATCCGTTGCGGGACTGGAGCGGCCGCATGCTCCTAAAAACAGAGCGGCACAAATTAAAAGGATGATTATTTTCACAGATCTCATAGTTTAGCTCTCCTCCTGGCTGTAAAAGGTTTTATTTCTCAGTCTTTATACATTGGGTCAAGTATATCCCGCAGGCTATCACCGATAATGTTTAGAGCCAATACCATA